>DATNCB010000407.1:0-3272 GCA_035571715.1 Ramlibacter sp. | reverse complement strand
CGCCTGGGCGGCGGGCTCGAGCATCGCGACCGCTGCCAGCGCGGCGTCCGCGGCCTCATGCCGCGCCGCGCCGACCGCGCAGCCCAGCCAGTTGTAGAACGTGCGGTGCGCCTCATGCTCGACGGCGTCGTTCCAGCCGCGCGACGCATGGCCGGAGACGAAACGCGCCAGGAGGGCGGTCACAGGCGGGGCTTGTGTGTCGGCGGGAACCTGGGTGTTGGATGCCACAGTGCGGCCTCATTCCTCGAGATGGATGTTGCGCGCCTTGGCCAGCGCGGTCCAGCGCGCGATTTCGGCGCGGATGTACTCGCCGAACTGCTCCGGCGTCATCGGCCACGGCTCGACCGCTTCACCCGACAGCTTGTCGCGCAGGTCGGGCGTCTTGAGCACCGCGACCTGGGTTTCATTGAGGCGCTTGACCACGTCGGGCAGCATGCCGGCCGGTCCGACGGAGCCGTACCACTGCATGGCGTCGAAGCCCTTGAAGCCGACCTCCTCCATCGTGGGCACGTCCTTGAGCTGCGCACTGCGCGCCTTGCCCGTCACGGCCAGCGCGCGCATCCGTCCCGACCGCAGGTGCGGTAGCGCCGCCGCCAGGCCCGGGAACATCGCCTGGGTTTGCCCGCCAATCAGATCGTTGATGGCCGGCGCGATGCCGCGGTACGGGATGTGCAGCATGAACGCGCCCGTTTCCTGCTTGAACAGTTCCATCGTCATGTGCGTGAGCGAGCCCTGGCCGGCGGAGCCGTAGCTGACCTTGCCCGGATTGCGCTTGACGTAGTCGATGAACTCCTTGACCGTCTTCGCCGGCACGTTCGCGTTGATCGCCAGCACATTGGGCGTCGCTCCGATCATCCCGATCGGCGTGAACTGCTTGATGGCGTCATAGCTGACGCGCCGCGTCGCGGGCGTCGTGCCGTGCGTGGCCACGTAGCCTTGCATCAGCGTGTAGCCATCCGGCGCGGCGCGGGCGCAGAGCTGGCTGGCGACGACTCCGCCGCCGCCGCTCTGGTTGTCCACGACGAAGGGCTGGCCAAGAAGCGCGCCCCAGCGTTCGGTGACCACGCGGGCGATCATGTCGTTGCCGCCACCCGCGGCGACCGGCACGATGTAGCGGATCGGCTTGGCGGGATAGGCCTGCGCCATGGCCAGGCCGGGCAGCACGGCAGCGGCAGAGGCTGCCTGCAGCAGTTGACGGCGTTTCATGAATGTCTCCTGGTGGATGGGCGTATGTTCGTGGGAGCCGAGGCGGCTGTAAAGTGCAAGTTTCCTAGCGTTTATTGCATTCCATGCAACAGATGACACCCACCCCCAAAGCGGCAACGCCTGCCGGCACCCCTGGACTCGCGGATCTGCGCGCCTTCATCACTGCGGCCGAACTACGCAGCTTCGCCGCCGCGGCGAAGGCCCTTCACCTGTCCATGCCGGCCTTCTCGCGCCGCATCTCGAACCTCGAGGCGCGCCTCGGGGTGCGGCTGTTCGACCGGACGACGCGCAGCATGGAGCTCACGCTGCTCGGCAGCCGTTTCCTGCGCGAAATCACCTCATCAGTCCAGGATCTCGACCGCTCGGTACTGGGCCTGCGCGACGCCGCGCAACTGGAGGCCGGAGACGTCACCATCGGCTGCGTGTTCTCGGCGGTGCACCACTTCCTGCCGCCGGTGATCGATTCCTACCGCGAGCGGCATCCCAACGTGCTGGTGCGGATCATCGAGCAGGGAGCGGACGGGGTGTTCGCCTCGGTCAAGCACGGCGAGGCGGATTTCGGAATCAACTACATCGGGATGCAGGAATCGGAGGTCGCTTTCACGCCGCTGCTGAAGGAACCCTATGTGCTGGCGTGCCGCGCCGATCATGCCCTGGGCGCGCGCCGCACGGTGCGGTGGGAAGAGCTCGCGGCCTGGGACCAGGTCCGTGTGTCCCACTCGAGCCGCAACCGCGTCTTCATCGACCAGGCATTGGCTGAGCTGCCTGCGCTGCCGCGGCCGGTGTGCGAGGTGCAGCACGTCTCGACCCTCATCGGCCTGGTGGAAGCGGGGCTGGGTGTCGCGATCGTGCCGCAACTGACGGTGCCGCGCCGGCCTGCCACGGTAGTGGGAATACCGTTGGTCCCATCGGTCACCCGAACCATCGGCATCATCAGGCGGGCCGGCAGAACCCTGTCGCCCGCGGCCGACGCGTTCGCGAAGCTGCTCATCGAGGCCAGCCGGACAAGGAGCGGGCAGGCACGGCGCCGATGAGACCCGTGCCGATGACTTAAAATGCAGTGACAGGTCGCGCCCCGGCGGCCTGTTTTTTATTTTCACGGGGCCATGTAGAGGACCACCATGTATAAAAACCTCGCAGCCGTGCTCGCGGCCGCCTGTTTTTTTTCTCCCGTTTTTTCCCAGACCAAAGCCGCGCCCAAAGCGCCGGTCAACCCGGTGAAGGTCGCCTTCGTCTACGTTGCGCCGATCACCGAGGCCGGCTGGGTGCACCAGCACGAACAGGGCCGCCAGGCCGTCGAAGCGGCGTTCGCCGGCAAGGTGAAGACGAGCTACGTGGAGAACGTCCCGGAAGGTGCCGACTCCGAGCGGGTCATCCGCGACCTGGCCAAGCAGGGCAACAAGCTGATCTTCACGCCCAGCTTCGGCTACATGGAGCCGACGCTGAAAGTCGCCAAGGACTTCCCCGACGTGAAGTTCGAATCGATCACCGGCTACAAGACGGCGCCCAACGTGGCGGTCGCCAATGCGCGCTACTACGAGGGCCGCTATCTCGCCGGCATCGCGGCCGGGCGCATGACCAGGACGAACGTGGCCGGCTATGTCGCGGGCTTTCCGATTCCGGAAGTCCTGCAGGGCATCAACGCTTTCACGCTGGGCATGCGCTCGGTGAACCCGAAGGCGCAGGTCAAGGTGGTGTGGCTCGACGCCTGGTTCGATCCGCCGCGCGAGCGCGATGCGGCCATGACGCTGTTCAACCAGGACGTCGACGTGATCGCGTTCCATACGGCCTCCACCGCCGTCATGGCCGCCGCCCAGGAGCGCGGCAAAATGGCCGTGGCCTATCACTCGGACATGCGCAAGGTAGCGCCCGATGCGCAGATCGTCGCCGTCACCCACCACTGGGGCGACTACTACGTCAGCCGGGTGCAGGCGCTGCTCGAGGGCCGCTGGAAGAGCGGCAATTTCTGGGGCGGCGTGAAGCAGGCGATGGTCCGCACCGGCGATTTCGGCCCGAAGGTGCCCAAGCCGGTGCAGGACGAAGTGCTGGCCAGGCAGGCCGACATC
>DATNCB010000406.1:0-2204 GCA_035571715.1 Ramlibacter sp. | reverse complement strand
GCGGCGCAAGCGCGCTCTCCCGCAGTAGGGGGAACCGGCTCAGCGCCCTTCGCCAGTGAAGGCCTTCTGGGACGCAGCCGCCACCGCCAGCCGCAACCAGGCGTGGTCGCTGCGCTGGCCCTGGCGGCGATGCCACAGCGAGTCGATCAGGACCGGCGCCACGTCGAACGGCAACTCCCGCAGCACGAACTCGTGCGCCATGCCGGTAATGTTGATGAAGTGGCGCGGCAGCACGGTCAGCAGGTCCGAACTCGCTACCACCCGGCCGGCCGTGAAGAACTGGTTGACGGTGAGCACGATGCGCCGCTTGCGGCCCAGGGATGCCAGGGACTCGTCGACGAATCCGAACGAGCGGCCTGAAAAACTCACCAGCAGATGGTGCGCCGCGCAATAGCGCTTGACCGTCAGCGGCCCGCTTGCCAGTGGATGGCCCTTGCGCATCACGCAGACATATTCGCCGGCGAACAGCCGCTGGTGATCGAAGGACGCCATGCCGCCGGACTGGGTCTGCACCGCGAGGTCGGCGAGCACCAGCGGGAAAAAACCGACCGCGAGATCGATGTGGCCTTCGTCGAGCAGCGTGCGCGGATCGCGCGTGGTGAGCGGCAGTATCCGCATCGACACGCCCGGGGCATCCCGCTCCATGATTTCAACCAGCCCCGGCGTGAGCTCCGCGGCGGTCGCATCGGCCATGCCCAGCACGAAGGTGTTGACCGCCTCCGAGGCAACGAAATCTCCCGGGGCCAGCGAAGCTTCCATCTGGCGCAGCGCATCGGCGATCGCCGGCCAGAGGGCGAGCGCGCGCGGCGTCGGCTCGACGCCGTAGCCGCTGCGGGTGACCAGCTTGTCGCCAACGGCGTCGCGCAGGCGGCTGAGCGCATTGCTCACGGCCGGCTGCGTCATCGCCAGGTTGCGCGCCGCGCGGGTGAGGTTGCGCTCGGCCATCACCTGATCGAACACGCGCAGCAGGTTCAGATCGAGGGTGCGGAAATTGGTGATTGCTTTCATCATCGTTGTGAATGATAGCAATCACCAATCTAAAGTGGCTAAATATCGGTACAAACCCTAGTATTCGGGTACGCACTCTGACAATTCAGCCAGGGTCATCGAAGGAAAATCATGACGAGCTTTGCCCACGTGCACTATCCGAGCGAACATCCAGGCATGGTCCGCGCCGAGCGTGCGGCACAAAGCCTGAAACAAGCGGCACACGGATTCAACGCCACGCGCGCTACGGCCAGCCTGCTGCTCGCGGCCATTGTCTCCGCCCTGCTGGTCGTGGCCAGCCAGGTGATCGATACCTGGACCGAGGGCCATCTGCTGGCGGCCTGGATCGTGATGTGGGCGGTGGCGTTCGCCTCGCTCGCGTTGCTCGCCACGCCGGCCAAACGTGCGGCTGCCGCGCTGCGAGTCGGCCTCCAGCGCTGGAACGCCGCGCGCAAACAGGCCAAGGAAGACGATCAACTCTGGCAGCTCGCGCTGACCGATGCGCGTGTGATGGCCGACATCAGCCGTGCCATGAACGCGGACGCCTCGCGCGACATCAAGGCCTATTACTAAACCCAAGCAATTCAAGCATCGCAAATGAACACGTTAGCCCGCACCAATTTGCTGATCCAGGTCCTGCACCTCCTGCCCTCCCGGGTTCGTAAGGCGCTGGACGCCTGGTCCTACCGAGTCGCGCGCAAGCACGCTGAACGGCGCCGCCTTGCAACCAGCGCGCGCAAGAACAGGACGGCGGCAGTGATGGAGCAGTACAAGCTCCCATCCGATTGGCCCGCCTGAGCCCAGCGGGCCCAGACCAGAAAGCCACCCGATGCGGTGGCTTTTTTGTGGGCTGCTAGCCAGCGAGCCGTTGCTCGATGCTTGCCTTGGTTGCGGGCAGCTCGCGCGGCAGGTGGTATTCCAGCTGGCGGAACAGTTCGGCGTGCAGCTGCAATTCCTTCTCCCAGTCGGCCTTGTCGATGCTCATCACGGTCTCGAACTGCTCGCGGGTGAAGGCGATGCCGGTCCAGTTCAACTCTTCATAAGCGGGACTGACACCGAACGCGTTTTCCTGGCCCTGCGCCTTGCCTTCGATCCGGTCGATCATCCACTTGAGCACGCGCATGTTGTCGCCATAGCCGGGCCACACGAACTTGCCGTCCGGTCCCTTGCGGAACCAGTTGGTCGTGTACATGCGCGGCAGCGTCGCGCCCGAGGCG
>DATNCB010000405.1:0-1667 GCA_035571715.1 Ramlibacter sp. | reverse complement strand
GCCTTCAACCAGACGAGCATGTCCGGCCCGGACTACGTCAAGTGGCTCGGCAACGCCGAAAACCTGCATCGCGACCTGATGAAGGAAGCCGGTTTCATCGCCAAATAGAGGACGCGGCAGCGTTCGTTGCGGGCCGGCGGCGAATGTCTGTCGGCCTGCCGTTTGTCTGCATCCGCACCGATCCGGCGCCTTCACGTTCAGCACAGAGGAGATCTCATGGAGTCAACCGACACTTCCGGCGACGCCGCTCGCAAAGGCGTTGCCACCTATGTCATCGATGCGATCGTGGCCCTGCTCGTGATCGCGATGGGGGGCATCGTGCTCCAGGGCAGCTGGTCGCTGGGATCGCGCTGGACCAGCGATGGGCCGGGCTCGGGTTATTTTCCCTTTTACATCGGCCTGATCCTGTGCATCGCGGGCCTGGGAATCCTGTACCAGGCCCTGCTGGGCAAGAAGAAACGCAACGCGGAAATCTTCGTTGACAGCGAGCAGCTCAAGCGCGTTCTGTCGGTGCTGGTACCCGCCATCGTCTACGTGCTGGCGGTGCAGTTCGTGGGACTGTACGTGGCGTCCGCGGCCTACATCGCGCTGTTCATGATCGTGCTGGGCAAGTATTCGCCGGTCAAGAGCGTCATCACCGCCGTCGTCGTGATCGCGATCTTCTTCCTGATGTTCGAGGTCTGGTTCAAGGTTCCGCTGTTCAAGGGGTCGTACGATCCCCTGAGCTTTCTGGGCTATTAAGCATGGAAGAAATAAGCGCCCTCTTTCACGGCTTCAGCGTCGTCCTGACGCCGATGAACATGGTCCTGATGTTCGTGGGCATCGTGCTCGGCGTGATCATCGGCGTCTTGCCCGGCCTGGGCGGCGCCAACGGCGTGGCCATCCTGCTGCCGCTCACGTTCACGATGTCGCCGACCTCGGCGATCATCATGCTGTCATGCATCTACTGGGGCGCCCTGTTCGGCGGCGCCATCACGTCGATCCTGTTCAACATACCGGGCGAGCCCTGGTCGGTGGCCACCACGTTCGACGGCTATCCGATGGCACAGAACGGGCGGGCGGGCGCCGCACTGACGGCAGCCTTCACCTCGTCGTTCGTCGGCGCGTTCGTCGCCGTGGTGATGATCACCTTCCTGGCGCCGCTGGTGGCGAAGTTCGCGCTCAGGTTCGGCCCGCCCGAGTATTTCGCCGTCTACCTGCTGACCTTCTGCAGCTTCGTCGGCATGGGCAAGGGCTCTCCGTTCAAGATCCTGGCGTCGATGGCGATCGGCTTCGCACTGGCGGCAGTGGGCATGGACACCGTGACCGGCCAGCTGCGGCTGACTTTTGGCATTCCCGACCTGATGCGCGGCTTCGATTTCCTGATCGGCGTGATCGGCCTGTTCGGCATCGGCGAAATCCTGCTGTCGATGGAGGAAGGCCTGTCGTTCTCCGGCAAGACCGCGAAGCTCAATCTCAGCGTCGTGCTGTCGACGTGGCGCGTATTGCCGCGCTACTGGGTGACGTCGCTGCGCAGCACGCTGATCGGGATCTGGATGGGCATCACGCCCGGCGGTGCCACGCCGGCGTCGTTCATGGGCTACGGCATCGCCAAGCGGATGTCGAAGGACGGCATGAAATTCGGCACCGGCCAGCTCGAAGGCGTCGTCGCGCCCGAGACCGCGGCG
>DATNCB010000404.1:0-1408 GCA_035571715.1 Ramlibacter sp. | reverse complement strand
GTACTCGCGCGGCACCACGCCGCCCTTGATCGCATCGACGAACTCGAAGCCCTTGCCGGGCGGGTTCGGCTCGATCTTGAACACGACGTGGCCGTACTGGCCCTTGCCGCCGGACTGGCGCACGAACTTGCCTTCGCTGTCCTCGACGACCTTGCGGATCGTTTCGCGGTAGGCCACCTGGGGCTTGCCCACATTGGCCTCGACGCCGAACTCGCGCCTCATGCGGTCGACGATGATCTCCAGGTGCAGTTCGCCCATGCCGGCGATGATGGTCTGGCCCGATTCCTCGTCGGTCTTGACGCGGAACGACGGGTCTTCCGCCGCCAGCCGCGACAGGGCGATGCCCATTTTTTCCTGGTCGACCTTGGTCTTGGGCTCCACGGCCTGGGCGATCACGGGCTCGGGGAACACCATGCGCTCCAGCATCACGATCGAATTGGGATCGCACAGGGTTTCGCCCGTGGTCACGTCCT
Organism: Ramlibacter sp.; assembly: GCA_035571715.1. Taxonomy (GTDB): domain Bacteria; phylum Pseudomonadota; class Gammaproteobacteria; order Burkholderiales; family Burkholderiaceae_C; genus Ramlibacter. The sequence continues at coordinate 935 of DATNCB010000404.1, read as the reverse complement.
TCAAGCCCACGCACGCGGCAATGTCGCCGGCGCGGATCTCGTCGACTTCGAGGCGGTTGTTGGCGTGCATCTGCACGATCCGGCCGATCCGTTCCTTCTTGCCGCGGATCGGGTTGTAGACGCTGTCGCCCTTGGACAGCACGCCCGAGTACACGCGAATGAACGTCAGCTGACCGACGAACGGATCGGTCATGAGCTTGAACGCCAGCGCCGAGAACTTCTCGCTGTCGTCGGCGCGGCGGGTGACCGGCTTCTCGTCGTCGTCCATGCCCTTGACGGGGGGGATGTCCACCGGCGAGGGCATGAGTTCGACCACGGCGTCCAGCATCCGCTGCACACCCTTGTTCTTGAATGCGGTGCCGCACAGCATCGGCTGGATCTCGCCGGCGATCGTGCGCATGCGCAGGCCCTGGGTGATCTCGGTTTCCGTGAGGTCGCCTTCTTCGAGGTACTTGTTCATCAGTTCCTCGTTGGCTTCGGCGGCCGACTCGACCATCTTCTCGCGCCACTCCTTGGACAGCTCCAGCAGCTCGGCGGGAATCTCTTCAAAGGTGAACTTCATGCCCTGCGACGCCTCGTCCCAGTAGATCGCCTTCATCTTGCGCAGGTCGACCACACCGGTGAAGGTGTCTTCGGCGCCGATCGGGATCACGATCGGCACGGGGTTGGCCTTCAGGCGGGCCTTCATCTGGTCGTAGACCTTGAAGAAGTTCGCGCCCACGCGGTCCATCTTGTTGACGAACGCCATCCGCGGCACCTTGTACTTGTTGGCCTGGCGCCAGACGGTCTCCGACTGCGGCTGCACGCCGCCCACGGCGCAATACACCATGCAGGCGCCGTCCAGCACGCGCATGGACCGCTCCACCTCGATGGTGAAGTCCACGTGGCCGGGGGTGTCGATGATGTTGATGCGGTGCTCGGGGAAGGAAAGATCC
>DATNCB010000403.1:0-2804 GCA_035571715.1 Ramlibacter sp. | reverse complement strand
GTGCCCGCGCTGGTGGCGGAGCGTTTCGCGCGCTCGCGCATCGTCGCCTTCTCCACGGCCTGCGTCTATCCGTTCGTCAGCACGGCCGGCAACGGCGCGGCCGAAGACGTGCCGCCGACCGCGCCTTCGGGCGAATACGCGAACTCGTGCGTGGCGCGCGAGCGCATGTTCGAGCATTTCTCGCATCAGTACCAGACAGCCGGGCGGCTGCTGCGCCTGTCCTATGCAATCGACATGCGCTACGGCGTCTTGCACGACGTCGCGCGGAAGGTGCTGCAGCGCGAAACCATCGACCTCGCGATGGGCCACGCCAACATCATCTGGCAGGGCGAAGCCAACGACTGGGCGCTGCGCTCGCTGGCGCACTGCGACACGCCCGCCTCGCCCCTGAACCTGAGCGGCCCGAAGATCAGTATCCGCGAAGTGGCGAAGGCATTGGGACAGCGGCTCGGCCAGGAGCCGGTGCTCAAAGGCGAGGAAGCTGCGACGGCCTGGCTGGTCGATTGCACGCAGGCATTCCACCTGTTCGGCCCGCCGCAGGTCGGCCTTGACCAAATGCTGGACTGGACCGCCGACTGGGTCCGGCGTGGTGGCGCAACGCTGGGCAAGCCGACGCACTACGAAGCGCGCGACGGCAAATACTAAAGAGAGCGGCCGCATGCATTGGTCCGAAATTCCCGCCGACTCGCTGGCCGTGCTGCGCCGCGGCTCGGTCATTCCGGCGCACCTGCTGGCGCTGGATGAAAACCGCAAACTGGATGAACGCCGCCAGCGCGCGCTGACGCGCTACTACCTGGACGCCGGCGCCGGCGGCGTCGCGGTGGGCGTTCATTCGACCCAGTTCGCGATCCGCGAAGTGGGTCTGTACGAGCCGGTGCTGGCGCTGGCGATGCGCACGGCCCGTGAGTGGGAGCCTTTGGGCGGACGCCGGCCGCTGTTCATGATCGGCGGCCTGGCCGGCCGCACGCAACAGGCGGTGCGCGAAGCGGAAATCGCACGCGGGCTCGGTTATCAGGCCGGGATGCTCAGCCTGGGCGCGATGCAGGGCGCGAGCGAACACGAGCTGGTGACGCACTGCCGCGCCGTGGCCGAAGTCTTGCCGCTGGTCGGCTTTTACCTTCAGCCGGCCGTGGGCGGCATCCACCTGCCGGCGGCCTTCTGGCGCCGCTTCGCGAAAATCGATAACGTCGTGGCGATCAAGATGGCGCCCTTCAACCGCTACCGCACGCTGGACGTGATTCGCGGGCTGGTCGCGGCCGGCGCCGAGGAGCGCGTGACGCTCTACACCGGCAACGACGACCACATCGTGCTGGACCTGCTGGCGCCATTCACGTTCATCCGCGACGACAAACCGGTGACGGTGCGCATCAAGGGTGGCCTGCTTGGCCACTGGAGCGTGTGGACCAAGCGCGCAGTGGAACTGCTCGAACGCATTCACGCCGCCATCGCCAGCGGCGCCGTCACGCCCGAACTGCTTGCGCTGGACGCGCAAGTGACCGACTGCAACAGCGCCTTGTTCGATGTCGCGCACGACTTCCACGGCTGCATTGCCGGCTGCCATGAAGTGCTGCGCCGGCAGGGCCTGCTGGAGGGCACCTGGTGCCTCGACCGCAGCGAGGGGCTCAGCCCCGGGCAGGCCAGTGAACTCGACCGCGTTCGCAGCGACTACCCGCACCTGATCGACGATGGTTTCGTGGCGCAGCATCGCGAGCGCTGGCTGGCTTGACACTGGCGGCGCCAGCCTCTAGCATGCTTAATTAACTGTTTAGGGAATTAAACCTGAGGAAACCACGATGAACAAGCGCTTCTTTCTCAAGTCCGTATCTCTCGCCGCGATAGCGCTGGGCATTGCCCTGCCGGCCGCCGCGCAATGGAAGCCCACCCACCCGATCAACCTGATCGTGCCCTGGGCCGCCGGCGGTTCGACCGACCAGGTCACGCGCGTCACGGCGGCGGAACTGGAGAAGGCGCTGGGCCAGACCATCGTCGTCATCAACCAGCCGGGCGCCTCGGGCTCGATCGGCACCAAGAGCGCGCTGGATGCGGCCAAGGACGGCTACACCTGGACCGCCGGCGCGGCGCAGGACCTGGGCACCTATGAAACGCTGGGCTCGCTCAAGACCAACATCAAGGACTGGCACCTGTTCTTGAACGTCGCGAACATCCAGGTAATCGGCGTCAACCCGAAGACGCCGTACAACAATGCCAAGGAACTGCTCGACGCGATGAAAGCCAAGCCGGGCCAGATCAGCGTGGCCACGGCCGGCGTCACTTCGGCCGGCCACAACGCGATGGAATTGATCTCCAAGGTCACCGGCGTGAAGTACCGCCACGTGACCTATGACGGCGGCAACCCCGCCGTGGTCGCGACGGTTTCGGGCGAGGCCGACGTCACGACGCAGCTGGCCGTGGAGCAAGCCGACATGATCCGTGGCAAGCGCCTGCGTCCGCTGGCCACGGTCAGCGACAAGCCGCTCGAGCTCGAAGGCTACGGCACCATTCCACCGCTGTCGCAGGTGCTGCCGGGCTTCAGCGCGCCGGCCAATTACTTCGGCATCTTCCTGCCGAAGGGCGTGCCGGACGAAGTGGTCAAGACCCTGGAAAAGCTCTGGGCCGAGAACATCTCCAAGAGCGAGGCGCTGAAGAAATACGCCAACAGCCGTGGCGCCCTGTTCGCGCCGCTGTCCGGCGAGGCGGCGCAGAAGGCCGTCTTCCCGGCCGTACAGGCCAACGCCTGGCTGCTCTATAACGGCGGCAAGGCCAAGGTTTCGCCCGACACGGTGGGCATCGCCAAACCCTGACGC
>DATNCB010000402.1:0-4346 GCA_035571715.1 Ramlibacter sp. | reverse complement strand
CGCTCGCCGGTGAGCTCCTCGATGATCTGCATGCCGATGCGCATGTGCTCGCGCTCGGTCGCCTCGTCGATGTTCTGGTAATTGATCCAGCGCCAGCCGTGGCAGGCGATTTCGTGCCCCAGTTGCTTGAACGCCGCGGCGAGGTCCGGGTTGCGTTGCAGCGCCATGCTCACACCGAACACCGTCAGCGGCAGCGCGCGCCGCTCGAACTCGCGCAGGATGCGCCAGGCGCCGGCGCGCGAGCCGTATTCGTAAATGCTTTCCATGGTCAGGTGCCGGGCCGGAAAGCTCGGCGGGTTGAACATCTCGGACAGGAATTGTTCCGACCCGGCGTCGCCGTGCAGTACCGAGTTCTCGCCGCCTTCCTCGTAGTTCAGCACGAACTGCAGGGCGATGCGCGCGCCGCCGGGCCATTGAGCGTGGGGCGGGTTGCGGCCGTAGCCGGCGAGATCGCGCGGGTACGAGGCAGTGCTGTCGTAGGTCATGATGGATGCTCGGCGTCCATCACTGTATACACTTCTGTTGACTTCTTCGAAGGGAGCTGCCATGGGCCTGAGCACGCACGTACTGGACACCATGCACGGCTGCCCCGCCGCCGGCATGGCGGTGGAGCTCTATACCACCGCCGGCGACAGCACCACGCTGGTCAAGCGCTTCACGCTGAACGAGGACGGACGCAGCCCCGGCGGGCCGCTGTACCAGAAGGGCGACCTGAAGAAAGGAACCTACCGGCTGGTGTTCGACGTGGCGGGTTATTTCAGGGGCCGCGGCGTGTCGCTGCCGGAGCCGAGCTTCTTAGGCAAGGTCAGCCTGGACTTCGGTGTCGCCCATCCGGAGCAGCACTACCACGTGCCCTTGTTGGTGAGCCCGTGGAGCTACTCGACTTATCGGGGATCTTGACTTGAATGGTTGTCATTGCGGACTTGATCCGCAATCCATGCCTTTACAACTGGCCTTCCGTCAGCGTATCGAGCTGGAAGCGACCGCTCTTGTGCCACAGCCAGGTATCCGTATAGACCACCTTGCCCATGCGCGCGGGTGCGGGGAAGGGCGCTGCGGCTCGGACGGTGCGTTCGATCTCGGCCATCACTTCCGGTGCTTGCCTGGGCGCGCGCATCCAGCTGATGTTGTGGACATTGCCGCGCCCATCCACTTCCACTTGCAGCACGCCGACGGCGTACAGCAGCGGCGGCATCTTGCCCTTGTAGATGCGATCCCGGTTCAGGCTGTACAGGTGGTTGGCGGCATCCGCGCGGTACGCGCGCGGGTTGGTCGCGCTCGAGGAGCGCAGGGCCGTGCCCGGCGGAGCGCTTTCAATGGGTGGAACGAACTTCGGAGCTGCCGGCGAGACGACGGTCGGCGCGCTCGTCGGTGGCAGAGGCGTGGAGGAGCAGGCCGCCAGTATCGCGACCAGGATTGCCAAGGCGCCCGGCGCCGTATAGCGCAGGCTGGGAATATGCTTCATAGGGGTCTCCTGGGTCGGTGCGCCTCGATGGCGCGTTTTTTACAGCTGAGTCATTTCAACGCAAAAATGCTGAGCTTGCGCACCAGCTTTACCCACGAGCTACGAATGTTGCGATTGGACGCCTTGTAAACGCGACTGGCCATGAACGTTGTCACATCCAGGTTGTTGTCTGAAGACGCCGTGCTGGTGACCGTCGAGGCGACGCAGGGCTCGGTGCCACGCGAAGCGGGCACCTGGATGGCTGTGTTCGCTGCCGATGTGGTCGGCACAATCGGCGGCGGTCACATCGAATTCCAGGCGATTGACGAGGCGCGGCAGCGCCTCGCGGGCAGACCGGGCGAGCCGGTGCGCCAGTTCGCGCTGGGGCCCAGCCTGGGCCAGTGCTGCGGCGGCGTCGTGCGCGTGCGCTTCGAGCGCATTGGCGCGGCCGACGCGCCGGCGCTACAGGCGCGGCTCGCTGTGCGGCTCACGCCGCTCGCGCTGTTTGGCGGCGGCCATGTCGGCAAGGCGCTGGTGAATGTGCTGGCGACGCTGCCGTTCGCGGTGACCTGGATCGACAGCCGCGACGAGATTTTTCCGTCGCAGGTGCCGGCGAATGTTTTCCCCGAGCACTCGGACCCGGTGCAGGCAGCGGTCGCCGACCTGGCACCGGGCTCGCGCGTGCTGGTCATGAGCTTCAGTCATGCGCAGGACCTGGATATCGTGGCGGCCTGCCTGCGGCGCCAGCGCGAACGGCACGACCTGCCCTACCTCGGCCTGATCGGGAGCAAGACCAAATGGGCGACCTTCCGCCACCGCCTTGAGCAGCGCGGCTTTCTGGAATCGGAGCTGGCCCAGGTGACCTGCCCGATCGGCCTGCCCGGCATCCGCGGCAAGGAGCCGGAGATCATCGCCGTCAGCGTGGCGGCGCAGATCCTGCAAGTGGCGCCGCCAGGCAGTGTGAACAGGTCCTGAACATTCATGGAAAGCTATCTCCTGGACTGGGTCAACCTGCTGCTGCGCTGGGTCCACGTCATTACCGCGATCGCCTGGGTCGGCTCGTCGTTCTATTTCGTCTATCTCGATGCCAACCTGACGCCGCCGGTCGATCCCGACCTCAAGAAGCAAGGCGTCGATGGCGAGCTGTGGGCGGTGCACGGCGGCGGCTTCTATCACCCCGTCAAGTTCAACGTGGCGCCGCCCAGGCTGCCCGATCACCTGCACTGGTTCTACTGGGAAAGCTATTCGACCTGGCTCACCGGCTTTGCACTTTTCTCGCTGTCGTACCTGTGGAGTGCCAGCACTTACCTCGTCGACAAGTCGCTGATGAACTGGCCGCCGGCCGCCGCCATCGCCGTGGCGCTGTCGTTCCTGGCCGTGTTCTGGATCCTCTACGACGCGGTCTGCCGGGTGTTCGGCGACCACAAGAACGGCGACGCCATCGTCGGCGCGCTGGTGCTGGTGCTGGTCTGCGCCGCCTCCTGGCTGGCCTGCCATTGGTTCGCGGGACGGGCGGCGTTCCTGCTGGTGGGCGCGATGATCGCCACCGCCATGAGCGCCAACGTGCTCGCCTGGATCATCCCGGGCCAACGGAAGGTTGTCGCGGCGATCAAGGCTGGGCAGCCGGTCGATCCGATCCACGGCCAGCGCGGCAAACAGCGCAGTGTGCACAACACGTATTTCACGCTGCCGGTGCTGTTCTCGATGTTGAGCAATCACTACAGCTTCACCTGGAGCCACCCGCGCAACTGGCTGGTGTTGATCCTGATGATGTTCGCGGGCGCCGCCATCCGGCAATTCTTCGTGATGCGGCACGGCTGGAAGCTCGGGCGCAACCCCCATCCTTTGCCGTACGCGCTGGCCGGCGTCGCCGTGATCGCCGGCGTGGTCGCCTGGCTGCGCCCGGACGCATCGGCCGATGTCGCCAATGCGACGCCGCGCGCCGTCGGCTACCAGGAAGTGCAGCAAGTGCTGGCCCAGCGGTGCTATCTTTGCCACGGGCCGCAAGTGCAGATGAAGAACGTGCGGCTGGACTCTCCCGCCGCGCTCAAGCAGCATGCGCAGGCGGTCTACCAGCAGGCCGTCGTGACCAAGGTCATGCCGATGAACAATGCAACAGGCATCACGGACGCCGAGCGTGCCCTGATCGCGCAGTGGTTCCAGGGCGGCGCACCCGCACCGTGAAACGCGCAGCGATGCGCAAGGACAACATGTCAGACGCCAAGCTGATTCTCGACTACGTGTTCGATCACAACGCGGCTCACCCGCGCAAGGTGTTCCTGACCCAGCCTGTGGGCGGCGGACGGGTGATCGACTACACGTGGGACGATGTGGTGGATCAGGCCAGGCGCATGGCCAACCACCTGCGAAGCCGCGGTTTCGAGCCCGGCGCGCGCATCGCCATCCTGTCCAAGAACTGCGCCCATTTCTTCATGGCCGAACTGGCGATCTGGCTGGCCGGCGGCACCACGGTGGCGATCTTTCCGACCGAAACTGCCGACACCGTGCGGTACGTGCTGCAAGACAGCGAAGCCAGCCTGCTGTTCGTCGGCAAGCTCGATATCTGGCCGCAGCAGGCGAATGCCGTTCCCGCCGGCCTGCCGTGCATCGCTTTTCCGCTGGCGCCGCCGACGCCGTTCGAGGCCTGGGATGCAATCGTCGCGCGTACCGATCCCTTGCCGGGCCGGCCGCAGCGCTCGCCCGGCGACCTGGCGATGCTGATCTACACGTCGGGCTCCACCGGTGAGCCCAAAGGCGTGATGCTGACTTTCGAGGCGGTGACCCGCGCCACGGAAGGCATAGTCAATCACTCCAAGGCGCTGATGCCCGACGTGCAGGAAGGGCGGGTGCTGTCGTACCTGCCGCTGGCCCACAGCTTCGAACGCGCCTGGGTCGAGGCCGC
>DATNCB010000401.1:0-1755 GCA_035571715.1 Ramlibacter sp. | reverse complement strand
TCGGCAAACTGGGCCTGCGCAAGTAAGGCAGGATCGAACACCAAGGCGCCTGGGTTTGTGCTGGAAGTCGCAAGCTTCCTCGCCGCCTCAGGCGCTTTGTTACTTCGGAGACGGCAAGACGAATACGCGCTGTGTCATTCCCAAGCGATTAGGACCCCCGCCCCCTAGTCCCTCGGGAATGGCATCGTGTTCGACACCGCCTCTCCGGCCACAGGGCGCAGCTGATGCGCTAATCGTTGAGGACAGCAGATGGCACCGCAATCCTGATCTGTCCCACCATCAAGACGAGAGATGAACATGAGCATTTTCAACAAGGTCACCAAGAGCTTCCAATGGGGCTCGCACACCGTCACGCTCGAAACCGGTGAGATCGCCCGGCAGTCCGGCGGCGCGGTCCTGGTCAACATCGACGACACCGTGGTGCTGGCGACGGTGGTCGCTTCCAAGGGCGCCAAGCCCGGCCAGGACTTCTTCCCGCTGACCGTCGACTACATCGAGAAGACCTACGCCGCCGGCAAGATCCCCGGCAGCTTCTTCAAGCGCGAAGCCAAGCCCAGCGAGCACGAGACCCTGACCAGCCGCCTGATCGACCGCCCGATCCGCCCGCTGTTCCCCGAAGGCTTCTTCAATGAAGTGCACGTAGTGATCCACACGCTGTCGCTGAATCCGGAAGTCGATGCGGACATCGCCGCGATGATCGGCACCAGCGCCGCGCTGGCCATCTCCGGCATTCCCTTCGCCGGCCCGATCGGCGCCGCGCGCGTGGGTTACGTCAACGGCGAGTACGTGCTCAACCCCGGCCAGACGGCTCGCAAGCTGTCGGACCTGGACCTGATCGTCGCCGGCACCGAAGCCGCCGTGCTGATGGTGGAATCCGAGGCACAGCAGTTGTCCGAGGAAGTGATGCTGGGCGCCGTGGTGTTCGGCCACGACCAGGGCAAGATCGCGATCAACGCCATTCACGAACTCGTGCGTGAGGCCGGCAAGCCGGTGTGGGACTGGCAAGCGCCGCCGAAGGACGAAGCCTTCATCGGCAAGGTCAACGGCCTGGCAGAGGGAAAGATCCAGGCCGCCTACCAGATCCGCAGCAAGCAGGCGCGCACCCAGGCCCTGCGCGAAGCCGCCGGTGCCGTGCAGGCCGACCTGACGGCTGAAGGCCATCAGTTCGACGCGGCCAAGCTGGACGCGCTGCTGTTCGACATCGAAGCAAAGATCGTTCGCGGCCAGATCCTGGCCGGCGAGCCGCGCATCGACGGACGCGACACCCGCACCGTGCGCCCGATCGAAATCCGCACGGGTGCCCTGCCGCGCACCCACGGTTCGGCCCTGTTCACGCGCGGTGAAACCCAGGCGCTGGTGGTCACCACGCTCGGGACCGAGCGCGACGCGCAGCGTATCGACGCGCTGATGGGCGAATACGAAGACCGCTTCATGTTCCACTACAACATGCCTCCGTTCGCCACCGGCGAAGTCGGCCGCATGGGCTCGACCAAGCGCCGCGAAATCGGCCACGGCCGGCTGGCCAAGCGGGCGCTCATCGCCTGCCTGCCGACCAAGGAAGAGTTCCCCTACACCATGCGCGTGGTGTCCGAAATCACCGAATCCAACGGCTCTTCGTCGATGGCGTCGGTGTGCGGCGGCTGCCTGTCGCTGATGGACGCGGGCGTGCCGATGAAGGCCCACGTGGCCGGCATCGCCATGGGCCTGATCAAGGAAGGCAACCGCTTCGCGGTGCTGACCGACATCCTGGGCGAT
>DATNCB010000400.1:0-1840 GCA_035571715.1 Ramlibacter sp. | reverse complement strand
GCGCACAAGATGGCCGTGAAAGCCTCCGAGGTGATCAAGCACCTGATGAAACTGGGCCAGATGGTCACGATCAATCAGCCCCTGGACCAGGACACAGCCATGATCGTGGTCGAGGAAATGGGCCACAAGGCCGTGACGGCCGAACTGGACGATCCGGAAGCCTTCACCGAACAGGACGTCGGCACGGCCGAGGGCGAAGCCCTGCCGCGTGCGCCGGTGGTCACCGTCATGGGCCACGTCGACCACGGCAAGACTTCGCTGCTGGACTACATCCGCCGCACCAAGGTGGCGGCGGGCGAAGCCGGCGGTATCACGCAGCATATCGGCGCCTACCACGTCGAAACCGATCGCGGCATGATTTCGTTCCTGGATACCCCGGGCCACGAGGCGTTCACCGCCATGCGGGCTCGCGGAGCGCAGGCCACCGACATCGTGATCCTGGTGGTGGCCGCCGATGACGGCGTGATGCCGCAGACCAAGGAAGCCATCAAGCACGCGAAAGCGGCCGGCGTGCCGATCGTGGTGGCGATCAACAAGATCGACAAGCCCGATGCCAACACGGACCGCGTCAAGCAGGAGCTGGTGGCCGAGCAAGTGGTCCCTGAAGAGTACGGCGGCGATTCGCCGTTCGTCGCGGTGTCGGCCAAGACCGGCCAGGGCGTCGATACGCTGCTCGAGCAGGTGCTGCTGCAAGCTGAAGTGCTGGAACTGAAGGCGCCGATCGCGGCCATGGCCAAGGGCCTGGTGATCGAAGCCGAGCTGGACAAGGGCCGCGGCCCGGTAGCGACGGTGCTGGTGCAGTCCGGCACGCTCAAGACCGGCGACGTCGTGCTGGCCGGGCAGACCTACGGCCGGGTCCGTGCGATGCTGGACGAGAACGGCAAGTCGATCAAGTCGGCGGGACCTTCCATTCCCGTCGAGATCCAGGGCCTGACGGAAGTCCCGCAGGCCGGCGACGAATTCATGGTGCTCACCGACGAGCGGCGTGCTCGCGAGATCGCCACCTACCGGGCCGGCAAGTTCCGCAACACCAAACTGGCCAAACAGCAGGCCGCCAAGCTGGAGAACATGTTCTCCGACATGACGGCGGGCGAAGTCAAGATGCTGCCGATCATCGTCAAGGCGGACGTCCAGGGCTCGCAGGAAGCGCTGGCGCAGTCGCTGCTCAAGCTGTCGACCGACGAAGTGAAGGTGCAGCTGGTATACGCCGCGGTGGGCGGCATCAGCGAATCCGACGTGAATCTGGCAATCGCTTCCAAGGCCGTCATCATCGGCTTCAACACGCGCGCCGACGCCGGCGCGCGCAAGCTGGCCGAGAACAACGGCATCGATATCCGTTACTACAACATCATCTACGACGCCGTCGATGAGTTGAAGGCCGCGATGTCGGGCATGTTGACGCCCGAGAAGAGGGAAGAGGTCATCGGGACGGCCGAGATCCGCCAGGTCTTCAAGGTCAGCAAGATCGGCTCCATCGCGGGCTGCATGGTCACATCCGGTGTCGTGCGGCGCTCGGCGCGCCTGCGGCTGCTGCGCGACAACGTCGTGATCTTCACCGGCGAACTCGAATCGCTCAAGCGGTTCAAGGACGACGTGCGCGAAGTGAAGGAAGGCTTCGAGTGCGGCTTGAACATCAAGAACTACAACGACATCCAGGAAAACGACTTGCTGGAGTTCTTCGAGATCAAGGAAATCGCCCGTACGTTGTAGCGCATGGAGCGAGTATTTTTGACATGCCTGCAAAGAGATCGTCCAGCCCCAATCGCGCCTTCAAGGTTGCCGATCAGATCCAGCGCGATCTGACGGAACTGATCGCGCGCGAGTTGAAGGACCCGCGGGT
>DATNCB010000399.1:0-6632 GCA_035571715.1 Ramlibacter sp. | reverse complement strand
TGGGTCGGCACCCGGCACCGCATGGACGCGCTCTACGGCCGCGACTTCAGCGTCAACAACCTGCCGCCGAAGGTGCTGGATTACATCGATGACCACTTTGGTCCCTTGAACATCGACACGGTGTCGCAGGCAATCTACTTCGCCAAGTACCGCACCATCACGGACCGCCGGGGCTTCAACGACTACGTCACGCCGGAAAAACTGCGGGAGAAGTTGCGTTTTCCGATCCTGCATGTTCACGGCAAGGAAAACGGGCTGGTGTCCAAGTACACGCCGATCCAGATTCGCGACGTGCTGAGGGGGAGCGACGACGGCTTCAAGAGCCCGCGCGCGTTTCTCGCCAGGTGGTACAAGGCCGGGCATCAGGACCTGCTGATCGGCGGACCGGCCGCCGGGATGTTCAAGGACGTGAACACGTTCCTCGAAAAATCGCACGACTACGAGCGGGCGATCAAGAACGACTCGCAGCCGATGATCGCATTCACCTCGCAAGTTCCCGCCTTTGGAGTGCGTGTGAATCAGCCATTCGCAGCTTGCGCCGGACGGCATTCACTCGCTGATCACGGCGCGCGCGGCGTCCCGGTCGTTGCCTTGTTGATCCCGGTCGTGGAGCGGCCGGACCGTTACCTGCCGGTCGGCGCAAGCGGTCCGGTGGAACCGACCGCCGCGTACCTGGGCAAGATCGTGCAGTGGAGGGCGGTAGTTCGTGTATCTCCCGACCGGGAGTCGACGCGCCTGAAGCTCGACCTGCGCGGCTACACGCCTCCTGCCGCCGCGGACGGGATCCTCATCCTCCTCATGTACAGCCAGTCGGCCCGGATCGGCGCACCGCCACGCGGCTCGAAAGGCGGCTCGCTTCAGGAGCTGGCGCGGCAGGTGGCGCCCCGACCGAAGAAATCCCACAAGCGCCTGGTCGAGGCCATGGTCAGTTCGGTCGAGGACGTATTCAAATCCGTCGGCACGACCGAACTGGGGCTGGGCATCTTGCGTCCGCCGCCGCCGCGACGCAACTCGTCGAAACTGCCGCGCAGCTTTGCGCTTTCGAGCTGCCAGTACCCCGGCGGCATGCTCGACCGGACGCCGCCCGGTACAACGAGAGACGCGCCACCCGGCCCGAGCGATGCGTCCTACCTGCGCTTGCTGGCACTGCTCGAAGGCAGGCGGGGCAAGGGCCCGCACGGCAAGCCCCTGCCAGTGCCCGAATTTCTTATCCTGGCCGGCGACCAGATTTACGCCGATGCGACGGCGGGACTGTTCGATCCGCGGCGGCTCGGCGATCGGCTCCGCCTTTCGTACGAGGGGTTCTTCGGGGCGCGCGGCCCACGCTCCGTGCTTTGCCGGTTGCCTGCTGTCATGCGCCTGGACGACCATGAGATCGACAACGACTGGGAGCCGGACCCGCCCCGCGCCAATCCCAGGATGGATCAAAGCAACCAGTTCTTGAAGGACAGAGGAGTCGAAGAATTCCTTCGCAACCAGTGCGACGAGGAGCCGGTTCCCTCCGCGGCACCACAGCTGTGGCATCGAACGCCGATCGCCGGAATGGAATTCTTCTGGGCCGATACGAGAACCGAGCGCACTGTGCGCACTGCTGGCACCGTGGCGAACGCAAGCCTGCTGGGCGAAGATCAGAGCATTGAGCTCGACAAATGGCTTGCCGACAGAAAAGTTCGAGGACCGCGCTTCGTGGTCTCCGCGCAAATGCTCCTTCCCCGCCGTCTTGAGCTGCGGGGTGCAACCGCTGCCAGCTGCATTCGCTCGGACGCCTGGGATGGTTACCCGAAATCGCTGCTTCGATTGCTGGCAGGCATCTACAAGCGTGGCACCGACGACGTCGTTTTCCTTTCGGGCGATGAGCATCTCTCCAACGTCGCCACCATCGAGATCAGCAAGCTGGGCTTCCCCGGTAAGGTCGTCGTCGCCCACTCCGTCCACAGCTCGGCGATGTACGCGCCATACCCGTTTGCGAATGCTATTGAAGAGGACTTCGCGACAAAAGATGAATTCGAGTTCGCCTACCAGGACGCGAATTACCGTTGTCGTGTCAGTACATGGTTTCCGTCGCGCGGGGACGGCTTCGCGGTGCTATCGGTCGCGGCCGCCAGGCGCGGATGGCAGGTCTCCGTCCGCTTCGATCGTGAGAAGCAGGTTGCAGCCGACCCGGTCAACACGACCGAGTTCCACATCGCGCCGCCGCGACGCGGAGCCAGTCATGCTGCTGGTCCATAGACCATGAACTCGAGCAGATTATTGTCGGGATCCCGGGTGTAGATGCTGGTGCCTTTCGCGCGGCCCGAGTTGCGCGCACCGGTTCGCTCGACCGGACCTTCCTCGATCGCGGCGCCCGCTCGTTGCAGCGTTTCTCTCAGATCCGTCAACGAACCCGACCATACGAAGCAGAAGTCGCCACAACCGGGTTCAGCGGTAGGTCCTCGAAGCGTGAACGCGGTCTTCTGCCACAGTGCAGGCGCATGGACATTGATCTTGTTCTCGCCGAACTGGATCGAGAAGAACGGGATGTTTTGCTCCCGCCAGTCTTCCGGTGTCGGCGCCGAGAAGCCAAGGGCGCGGTAGAACCGCAACATCTCCTCCGGCCTGGCGGTCGGGATGGCGACGTGATCGAATGCGATTACGCTCAAACCTGCCGAGGCCGCTACAGGCCGTGCTCACAGTGGCCCAGCCCGGCCTTCGCGACATCGGAGGTGCTGGGCACACCGTCGTCGACCGGCACCGAAGTCTGCTCGACAACGCCTGTCGCCGGCACTGCCGGCGTCCGCACGGCGATCGGCGCCAGCACCGCGGGCTGCGTGGCGTTCACGAGCGGTGGAGACGATGCCGGAGCGACGAGTGCAGCCACGGCCAAGCCCCCGATGAGCGCCGCCGCGACGGCGCCAATCCAGCGCGCCCGCAGGCGATCCAAGCTCGGCGGTAGCGTAGTGCCGGCGCGTTCCGGTTCAGACTGCGTTTGACGAATCATGTAGCACATCGGTAGCTCCTGCGACAGACATCTGGCCAGTATGGTTTGCCGGCGGGCGAATGCAAGGAGATCGGCCGCTGTGCCTGGGTTGTCGTACATTTGCTGATAGCTTCTCGTTCATGTGCTGTCTTCGGTGACATTCAAGGAGCGAACATGGTCAAGGCAATCAGTGTCGTGGTCATTCTTGCGTTGGCCGGTTGCTCCGGCGTGCCATACCGCCCGCCCACCGTATCGCCGTGTTCCGCGGGCGAGGCGTCGTACGAATGCCAGATCGAGCGATATCAGAACGTCGATGCTTAGTTGAGAGGTGCGAATGAAAGCTGGCGCGTGGCCGGCGGCAGCCGCACTGTTCAGTTTCGTTTGCGGCTGAACCGGTGAATGCCGTTGATTTTTGTCAACCACGGGTTTTTGGGGCGAGGGCATCATGTGTCCTGGCGAGTTGAAGGTTCTCCTCCTAGCGGGTGCTCCAGACCGCACCTCACAACCCCCGCGGCGGGAAGGTCGCGGGGGTTTTTTCATTTGTGACCGGCAGTCTTGAACTGCGCGCCGAGTCGATTACCTGCGGGGTAATTTCCTCTGCCCCGCCAACGCGCGGCCTCGGCGCACGCACTATCATCCCTTGATCGGTTCTTGGCACGGCGCTTGCCATGCATCTGAAAGGAGCCAAAATGCTCAAGGCATCAATAGAAGAACGCTGCGGGCGCAGGCGCGGACCAGGAGGCCGGGGATGTTCGAAAGCTTGACACAGTTTCTGTTGCAGTGGGGAATCACCGGGCTGTCGCTTTGGGTGGCGAGCCACATCTTCAAGGGCCTGAGATTCGACAACGCATGGTCCCTGGTGATCGCCGCGCTGCTGCTGGGCTTTGCCAATGCCATCGTCAAGCCGCTGCTGATCGTGCTCACTTTGCCGCTGACACTGGTTACTTTTGGATTGTTCGTGCTGGTGATCAATGCCTTGATGATCCTGCTGGTGGCCAGCCTGGTGAAGGGCTTCAAGGTGTCCAGCTTCTGGACGGCATTCTTTGCCAGTATCTTCATCTCCATCCTCAGCGTGGCGATGGGCGCTCTGACCAGCTACGGAGACCCGGAAACCGAGATCCGGATGCCGGAAGGCACCACCTGGTTGTGAACGTGACGCTTTAAGAAAGTCCGAGACATGCCCACGAAGATGTTCACGAGCGGCCGCATCAAAAAGGCGGTCTACGATCCCGCTTCGCGGCAGCTGGATCTCCATTGGGACAACAAGTCCGTCCTGGCTTACAAGCATGTTCCGGAAGAGGTGTATCGGCGGCTTTGCAGTGCACCGAACCCGGCGACATACTGGGAGGACCGGATCGCGGACGAATATCCGAAGGGCACACCGATGACGTCCAGTGCCGATCCCGATGGCGCAAAGAAGTTGAGCGACCTGTTTGGCAACGGGGAATGAATGCGCGAGACGCTCGCGCAATGTGGGTGCCTGTACTTGCCCGGCGGTGATCAGCGCGATTCCTCGGCAGTGGCGTCTCTCGGCGGAGGTGATCAGACCTGTCGCAACCAAATAAAACGCTTTGGCCGAGCATCAGCGCATCGTCCGCATTACAGTTTCGGATTCGAGCCAGCCTGCTGCTGGTGGTTCGCCTTGCCAGGACACACCTCTCATGAAATCCCAGCCACCCGCGCTCACGCCCGCCGCCCTTGCTGCCGCCGCCGGCAAAAAGGCGGTTAAAGCCAAGAAGAAGCTCCGTGTAGCAAAGGCAGAGTTGAAGGCTTCCAACGCTGTTCTTTCGAAGCCTTCGACCGAGAAACCGCCAGGCTCGAAAGTGGAGGTCGCACTGCAACACAACGCAACGGCCGAAGGTATGGTTCGGGAGGCAACGAAAGACTTGGATGTCGTCGAGGAATTGCTGAGCGACGTTGAGTCGGATTCTGCGACTGGCACCCCCGAGTCAGATAACGAACTTCCACGCAGGTCTGGAGAGGGGGCCAGTACCGTTATCCGTCACCTGCGTCGGCGTCGGCAATGAAGCGACATTGATTGCCGACCCTGCCCATTCCTGGTTGATCCGCAGCGCGCCCGTGGCCGCCGCACAGGACGCCGGCCGCCCGATTGTTGCGCTGGAATCGACCATCATCGCTCACGGCATGCCCTACCCGGAGAACGTTCGAACCGCGCGCGAAGTGGAAGCCTTGATCCGCAACCTCGGAGCCGAGCCCGCGACCATCGCACTGATGGACCGGCGGATCCGCATTGGCCTTTCGGATGATGAGCTGGAGTTGCTGGGCCACTCTGTCCAGGCCCAGAAGGTGAGCCGGCGCGACCTGCCGGCGGTGCTGACCAGCGGTGCACTCGGCGCCACGACGGTGGCCGGCACCATGATCTGCGCGGCGCTGGCGGGCATCGAGGTCTTCGTTACCGGCGGCATTGGCGGCGTGCACCGCGGCGCGGAGGTGTCGTTCGACATCTCGGCTGACCTGCAGGAACTGGCGAAGACGCCGGTGGCGGTGGTATGCGCCGGTGCCAAATCGATCCTGGACATCGGGCTGACGCTGGAATACCTCGAAACGTACGGGGTGCCGGTGCTCAGTTGCGAGCAAGACAACTTCGCCGCGTTCTACGCGCGCGACAGCGGCTTTCGCGCCGATGTCAGGCTGGACGACGCAGTGGAGCAGGCACGCTTCATCCGCACCAAGTGGGACCTGGGTCTGGCGGGCGGCGTCGTCTTGAGCACTCCCGTGCCGGAGGCGGCGGCCATGGCGCGCGAGGAGATCGACGCGCTTACGCAGCTGGCGCTCGACGAGTCCAGGCAGCGAGGGATCACCAGCAAGGCCTTGACACCCTTCCTGCTGGCTCACATCAAGTCGCTGACGGGAGGACGCAGCCTCGCCACCAATATCGCGCTCTTGAAACACAACGCAGAGGTGGGGGCGAGGCTGGCCCTCGCGCTGGCACGGACGCTCTAAATTCCACCCAAGGAGCGAATATGGTCAAGGCATTCATCGTCGTCTTGCTTCTGGCGCTGGCGGGCTGCTCGGGCGTTCCCACCCGCCCGTACATCGAATCGCCATGCTCTGCTGGCGAGGCAACGTACGAATGTCAGATCGAGCGTTATCACAACGTTGCTGCGCAATGAGGAGCGATTGCGCCTAGACGGCGAGTTCCCATGCGCCGCGGTTGCGCGTGCCGGCGCGCAGCGTGCGGCTTTGTTCGTGGAAGAGCAGCGCGCCGACGATGACGTTGGGCAGGCCGTTGCTGATGTCGTCCCAATGTTTACCTGCGTCCGTCGTGCGGTAGACCCCTCGATCGGTGCCGATGTAAACGGTGTCCTTGTGCTGGGAATCCACCGTGATGGCGTTGACCGGGACGTCCGGCAGCGCGCCGCTACAGTCCTTGAAGGTCGCGCCGCCATCGACCGAATTGAACACGTGGCCGCCGCCGAAGCGCGAGGACGTGGCCCAGATCACCTGCGCAGAAGCGCCGACGATGCACATGTCGCTGACATAGCGCACCGGCAGGCTGGCCAGCGCTTGCGGCTTCGCCGAAGCCCATCCCTGGCCCCTCGACAGCTTCCAGATGCGGCCCGACGCCATGCCGACCAGGATCATCTTGTCGCCGACAAAGTTGAGGGCGGTCGCCAGGTCCGGGTTCGCGGCCGCCGAAGTGGGGAGGGCGATC
>DATNCB010000398.1:0-4444 GCA_035571715.1 Ramlibacter sp. | reverse complement strand
TGCAGCAGCGAGTTCCAGATTTCCGGGTGAGCCTTCTCGATCTCGTCAAACAGAATGACGCGGTATGGGCGGCGGCGAACCGCTTCGGTCAACTGGCCGCCTTCTTCGTAGCCGACGTAGCCGGGCGGCGCGCCGATCAGCCGGGAGACCGAGTGCTTCTCCATGAACTCGCTCATGTCGATGCGGATCAGGTGCTCCTCGCTGTCGAACAGGAAGTACGCGAGCGCCTTGCACAGCTCGGTCTTGCCGACGCCGGTGGGCCCGAGGAACAGGAACGAGCCGGTCGGCCGGTTCGGGTCCGACAGGCCGGAGCGCGAACGGCGGATCGCGTTGGCCACCGCGCTGATGGCCTCGTCCTGGCCGATCACACGCTCGTGCAGCTTGTCTTCCATCAGCAGCAGCTTCTCGCGCTCGCCCTGCATCAGCTTGGAAACGGGAATGCCGGTGGCGCGCGCCACCACTTCGGCGATCTCTTCCGCGCCGACCATGGTACGCAGCAGTTGCGGGCGGCCGCCGTCCTTCGCGCTTTTCGCCTTGCCCGCTTCGGTGGCCTGCGCCTGGTTGAGCCGCTTCTCCAGCTCGGGCAGGCGGCCGTATTGCAGTTCCGCGACCTTGTTGAAGTCGCCCTTGCGGGTGAACTCCTCGATCTGGCCGCGCAGCTTTTCGATTTCTTCCTTCACCTGCGCGGAGCCCTGCGCCTGGGCTTTCTCGGCCTTCCAGATTTCGTCCAGGTCGGCGATCTCCTTCTGCAGTTTGCCGATCTCTTCCTCGATCAGCGCCAGGCGCTTCTTCGAGGCTTCGTCCTTCTCCCGTTTGATCGCTTCACGTTCGATCTGCAACTGGATCAGGCGCCGGTCCAGCCGGTCCATGACCTCCGGCTTGGAGTCGAGTTCGATCTTGATCTTGGAGGCAGCCTCGTCGATCAGGTCGATCGCCTTGTCGGGCAGGAAACGGTCGGTGATGTAGCGGTGCGACAGCTCGGCCGCGGCCACGATCGCCGGATCGGTGATCTCCACGCCGTGGTGCACCTCGTACTTCTCCTGCAGGCCGCGCAGGATGGCGATGGTGGCCTCGACGGTGGGCTCTTCCACCAGGATTTTCTGGAAGCGCCGCTCCAGCGCCGCGTCCTTTTCGATGTACTTGCGGTATTCGCCCAGCGTGGTCGCGCCCACGCAGTGCAGCTCACCGCGTGCCAGCGCCGGCTTGAGCATGTTGCCGGCATCCATAGCGCCTTCGGCCTTGCCGGCGCCCACCATCGTGTGCAGCTCGTCGATGAAGACGATGGTCTGGCCTTCGTCCTTGGCCAGTTCGTTCAGCACGTTCTTCAGGCGTTCCTCGAATTCGCCGCGGTACTTGGCACCGGCCAGCAGCGCCGCCATGTCCAGCGACAGGACGCGTTTGTTCTTGAGGGTTTCGGGCACTTCACCCGCGATGATGCGCTGGGCCAGCCCTTCGACGATGGCGGTCTTGCCCACGCCCGGTTCGCCGATCAGCACCGGATTGTTCTTGGTGCGGCGTTGCAGCACCTGGATCGCGCGGCGGATTTCCTCGTCGCGGCCGATCACCGGGTCGAGCTTGCCCATGCGGGCCCGTTCGGTCAGGTCGAGGCAATATTTCTTGAGCGCTTCACGCTGGCCCTCCGCTTCCGGGCTGTCGACGTTCTGGCCGCCGCGAACGGCGTCGACCGCCGATTCGAGCGACTTGCGCGACAGGCCGTTTTCGCGGGCCATGCGGCCGATGTCCTGCTTGGTATCGGCCACAGCCAGCAGGAACAGCTCGCCGGCGACGAACTGGTCACCGCGCTTGATCGCTTCCTTCTCGGCGGCCTGCAGCAGCGACACCAGGTCGCGGCCAACCTGCACCTGCTCCTGACCCTCGACCTTGGGCCGCCGGTGCATCGCCGATTCGGCCGCCGCCAGCAGGCCGGGCACGTTGACGCCGGCCCGCTGCAGCAAGGCGCGCGGCCCGTCCTCCTGGCGCAGCATGGCCACCAGCAGGTGTTCCGGCTCGATATAGGCGTGGTCATTGCCCAGGGCCAGCGTCTGCGCTTCGCCCAAGGCTTCCTGGAATTTGGTGGTGAGTTTGTCTAGTCGCATGGGTCGCTCCGTTCACCCTCCCAGCTTAGGCTTGTCCCCAGCTTTTCAAGGGTTTATGTAAGCTTCTGTCGCCAAGGGCGCACCACTAGAATCAAAGAATGAAAATTCACCAGCTATCCGTCACCTATGTCGCCGAGCAGGATCGCATTCTGATGCGGGTCAACACCGCCGCGGCCGAGGAAATGCGGCTGTGGCTGACCCGGCGCCTGATGCTGGGGTTGTGGCCCCTGTTGTCCAAACTGCTCACCAAGCACCTGCTCAAGCTCGAAGCGGCCGGCACCTCGCTCGAAAGCGCCGACGAGGACCTGAAGAAAATGCTGACGGAGTTCCGCAAAGAGGAGTTTCTGAAGCAGGCCGATTTCGAAACGCCCTATCAGGAGCACCAGCGGCAGACGCCGCTCGCGGAAGAGCCGCTGCTCATCACCGACGTGGACGCGGCGCCATTGCCGAACGGCCAGTTGCGCCTGAGTTTCAACGAGCGCCCGCCCGGAGAGGGCGAGCCGCGCAGCTTTCGCATGGAAATGGAGCCCAAGCTGATGCGAGGGCTGATGCACCTGCTGGAGCAGGCACTGCTGCGCTCGCAGTGGCGTGAAGCTTTCGGCGCGCCGGTGGCGGTCGAGGACGGAAGTTCGAACGACGAGGACCGCCCTTCGCGCAAGCCGCGCTACCTCAACTGAGCCCTATTCCTCAGGCTTTTCCAGCGCGAACCCGGCGATGCGCTTGTAGTCGTCGGACAAGCGGCGCAGTTCTTCCTGGCTGATCAGATCATCGATGTGGCGGAACGGCTTGCCACCGCTCAGCTCATCCACCTTGATGTTGATGAAGTCCGGCGGAACCGTGCGGTTGGCCTCGACGATTTTTGCCGTTACCGGCCGTCGCAGCGCCTCGTAAGCGGACAGCGCCGCGGGGCCGTCCACGGCGGTGGCGAGTTGCTGGGCCAGGGTCCTGGCATCGAGGATCGCCTGCGCCGAACCGTTCGAGCCGCGCGGATACATCGGATGCGCCGCATCGCCGAGGAAAGTCACCCGGCCAAAGGTCCAGCGCGGCACCGGGTCCTTGTCCACCATCGGGTACTCGAACACGTGTGCCGCGCCGGTGATCAGCGCCGGCACGTCCAGCCAGTCGAACCGCCAGTCCGCAAAAATGGGCAGGAAGTCCTCAGGCCGTCCGGGCTTGTTCCAGTCGTTCATCGGTGCGCCTTGGCGCCGGATCTCGGCCACCCAATTCACCAGCTGGCGCCCGGAGTTGTCGAAGTTCTGGGCAATGGGATAGATCACCATCTTGCCGGTTTCGATCGAGCCGATGCGCAGGTAGCTCTTGCCGCTGAGGATAGGTGCGTGCAGCGTCACGCCGCGCCAGGTATTGATGCCGCCGAACGCCAGCTCTTCCTCAGGATAGAACTGGCGCCGCAGCGCCGAGTTCACGCCGTCGCAGGCAACCACCACGTCCGCGCGCACGGGCGGCAAGGCTGTACCGGTGCCGCTGTTGAAACGCAACGTGGCGCCGCCGGCGTCCTGGTCGACCCGGACGCAGCGGTGATTCAGGTGAACCCGCCCTGCGCCCAACCGTTCCCGCACGGCCTCGTACAAGACACGATGGAGCTTGCCGCGGTGAATGCCGACCTCGGGCCAGGCGTAGCCGGCATGCCGGCCGCGCGGCTCCCGGTAGATGAACTGGCCGTACCGGTTGAAGAAGACGCTTTCGAGATTTTCGATGCCGGCGGATTCGAGCTGCGGCTGCAACCCGAGTTCGGCGAGTTCGCGCATCGCATGCGGCAACAAGGTGATGCCGACGCCGATCTCGCGCACCGCGGCGACCGTTTCGTACACGTCGCAGATCAGGCCCTGCCGGTGCAGCGACAACGCCAGACTCAGGCCGCCGATCCCGCCGCCGACGATCGCAATCTTCATGAGAAACCCGGCCTCGCGCGACCTCAATCGGCCTTGATGTTCTGGGCCTTGATCAGCTGCGCCCAGCGATCGGCGTCCTGCTCCACCAGATGGCGGAATTCCTCCGGCGTGCTGGTGGCGGGGTCCATCCCCTGCGACTGGAACGCGGTGCGCACCTCGGGGCTGGACAGGATGTCGGCCAGTTCACGGTTCAGCCGGGCAACGAACTCCGGCGAGGTCCCGGCCGGCGCAAAGACCCCGTACCACATATCCACGTTCAGGTTGCTGATGCCCGACTCGGCCAGGCTGGGCAGCTGCGGCAGCAGGGGATGGCGCTTTTCGCTGCCGATGCCCAGCGCCACCAGTTTGCCGGCCTTCACGTGCGGCAGCGCCACGTGGATCGGCAGGAACATCACGTCGACCTGCCCGCCGAGCAGGTCGGTGAGGGCCTGCGCGGTC
>DATNCB010000397.1:0-4474 GCA_035571715.1 Ramlibacter sp. | reverse complement strand
GTACTTCGGGGCTGCTTTCGACAACGTGGTCAACTTCATCAAGGGAACGCCGACCAACATCGTCAATCCCGGCGCGCTGCAAGTGCGGCGCTGAGAGCGGTGCGTGAATCGGGCGTCCGCCACCGCGGGAGTGCGGTCCGCCTTGCCCGCGGTCCTCTGGCCGCTCCTGTTCGGAAACTTCGTCATCGGCACCGGCGTGATGGTGGTGCCCGGCGTCCTCAATGAGATCAGCAGTTCGCTTGACGTTTCCGTAGCCACCGCCGGTCAGCTGATCTCCGCCGGCGGGGTGCTCATGTGCGTCAGCGCGCCGCTACTGGCGGCCGTGGTGGCCGGATGGGACCGCAGGCGCCTGCTGGCCTTGTCGATGGTGTGGTACGGCGTGCTGCACCTCGCATGCATCGCTGCGCCGAGCTTTGCCGCGCTGCTGCCGCTGCGGGTGCTCGCCATGATCTCGCCGGCTGTCTTCACGCCGCAGGCGGCGGCCTGCGTCGGCCTGCTGGTGCTGCCCGATCAGCGCGGCCGCGCCATCACGTTCGTATTTCTCGGCTGGTCCATCGCCTCCG
This sequence comes from Ramlibacter sp., assembly GCA_035571715.1. Taxonomy (GTDB): domain Bacteria; phylum Pseudomonadota; class Gammaproteobacteria; order Burkholderiales; family Burkholderiaceae_C; genus Ramlibacter. Next base: position 3,911 of record DATNCB010000397.1, on the reverse strand, counting down.
TGGTGGGCATGCCGATCGGCGCGTACGTGGGCGGTACCCTGGGCTGGCGCAGTGCTTTCGCTCTGGTGGGCCTGATGAGCCTGGCCAGCGCCGTGTGGGTGTGGCGCGCGATGCCGAACGGCGTCAAGCCGCCCGCCTTGTCGGCGGCCGCATGGCAGCAAACATTCCGCTCCCGTCCATTGATGCTGTGCATTGCCGTGACGGTGCTGTACTCGGCCGGGCAGTTCGTGCTGTTCTCGTATTTCGCGCCGTATTACAAGCAGAAGATCGGCATCACGCCCGGCCAGCTGAGCCTGCTGCTGATGTGGTTCGGCATTTTCGGCTTCCTGGGCAACATGGTCATGTCGCGCCACATCGATCGCATCGGCGCATCGCGGGCGGTCATGGCAGGCATCGCGGCCATGGCGGTCAGCCTGTTGATCTGGCCGCTGGGCACCACACTGGCACTGGCGGCGCTGGTGTCGATCCCCTGGGCCTTGGGCTGCTTTGCCTCGAACTCGGCGCAACAGGCGCGCCTGGTCGGCATTGAACCCACTCTGGCCTCCGGATCGATTGCCCTGAACACCTCCGCCATGTACGCGGGCCAGGCGATCGGTGCCGCCGGAGGTGGTTGGCTGATCGCGGGCGGCGGCATTGACCTGCTGCACTGGGCCGGCTTTGCCGGCCTGCTGCTGGCGATGGCCGTGAGCGCGTTGGCCTCGCGCTCTCGGCACGCGCCTGCGACCGGACTCGGGACATTGCCATAATCGCCGGCATGACTGTCATCTACAAAATCGTGGGCGTCGTCGGTGCCGGCGCCATGGGACGGGGCATCGCCCAGATCGCCGCCCAGGCGGGCAGCGTCGTCAAGCTCTACGACACCCGGCCGCAGGCGATTGCCAAAGCCCGCGACGAGCTGTTCACCCAGTGGGCACGCCTGGTCGAGAAGGGCCGGATGGACGCCGCAGCGATGCAGTCCTGCAAAGAGCGGTTGCAGATCGCCGGCAGCGTGCAGGAACTGGCTGATTGCAATCTGGTGATCGAGGCCGTGATCGAGCGCCTGGACGTCAAGAAATCGCTGTTTGCCGAGCTCGAGGCCGTGGTGCAAACCAGCACCGTGCTCGCAACCAACACGTCGTCTCTTTCCGTGACGGCAATTGCCGCTGGCCTGAAACGCCCGCAACAGTTCGCGGGCTACCACTTTTTCAACCCCGTCCCGCTGATGAAGGTGGTCGAGGTCGTGGCCGGCCTGAAGACCGATCCCGCCGTTTGCGCGGCGCTGGGCGAGTACGCGAAACAAATGGGCCATACCGCGGTGCAAGCGCAGGACACGCCCGGCTTCATCGTCAATCACGCGGGCCGCGGCTACGGCACCGAAGCGTTGCGCGTGGTGGGCGAAGGCGTGGCGGACTTCGCGACTGTCGACCGCATCCTGAAAGACCAGGTGGGCTTCCGGTTGGGTCCGTTCGAATTGATGGACCTCACCGCTCTGGACGTGTCGCATCCGGTGATGGAGTCGATCTATCGCCAGTACTACGACGAGCCGCGTTACCGGCCCAGCGTCATCACGGCGCAGCGATTGGCCGGCGGCGTCGTGGGCAAGAAGGTGGGCGAAGGCTTTTACCGCTACGTGGATGGCAAGGCGCAGGTTGCCGCCGAGCCGCCCGTGCCGCAAGTCGCCGAAACCCCGCCGGTGTGGGTATCAACCCGCGCGGCGCGCCGCTCAGAGCTGTACCAGTTGCTCAAGGACCTGGGCGCCAAGATCGAAACCGGCCAATCGCCCTCGCCCCAGGCGCTATCCGTGGTGGCGCCGCTTGGGTTCGACGTGACTACGGTCGCCGTGGTGGAACGGCTCGACCCGGCGCGCACCGTCGGCGTCGACATGTTGATCGACGACGCCGTTACCAAGCGTCGCGTGCTCGCGACCAATCCTGCCACTCGCCCCGACATGCGCGACGCAGCCCATGCCCTTTTCGCGCGCGACGGCAAGGCCGTGAGCGTGATCCGCGACTCCGGCGGCTTCGTCACCCAGCGCGTGGTGGCCACGATCGTCAACATCGCCGCCGATATCTGCCAGCAGGGCATCTGCAGCCCGAAGGACCTCGAAACCGCGGTAACGCTGGGCCTGGGCTATCCGCTCGGGCCATTGGCGATGGGTGACCGCTGGGGCCCCACCAACGTGCTCGAAGTCCTGTTCAACATGCAGACCGTTTACGGCGATCCGCGCTACCGTCCCAGCCCGTGGCTGCGCCGGCGCGGCGCCATTGGTCTATCCCTCCTCCACGAGGAGCCCTGAAACTCACAAGGACAAGACGGCGCAGCCGGCTTGTTTACTCCTTATGGAACAGCTCAAGAGCACCAGCCAGGGCCGAACCATGGTCCTGACGCTGAGCAATCCCGAACACCGCAACGCGCTGGGCCCGGAGATGTACGCTGCGGGCGTCGAGGCACTCAGCGTCGCCGAAAGCAGCCCCGACGTGCGCAGTGTCGTGATCGCCGGCGAGGGCAAGGTGTTTTCGGCCGGCGGCAACCTGCAACGTCTCCAGGCCAACCGCCAGCTGCGCCCTGAGGTGCAGGCGCAGTCCGTCGAGAGCCTGCACAGCTGGATCGAAGCGATCCGCACTTTCCCCAAGCCCGTGATTGCCGCCGTCGAAGGCGCGGCCGCCGGTGCCGGGTTTTCGCTGGCGCTGGCATGCGATCTGATCGTCGCAGCCGAGGATGCGGTCTTCGTCATGGCCTACAGCAACATCGCGCTGTCGCCGGACGGCGGCGCCAGCTGGAGCTTGTCGCAGGCGCTCCCCAGGCAACTCGTCAGCGAGCTGTTGCTTTGCGGCGAGCGCATCGCCGCCCTCCGGCTGCATGAGCTGGGTCTCGTCAACCGCGTGACGCCGAGCGGCGGTGCGCTTGACGAAGCCATGGCTCTCGCCGAAAAGCTCAACGGCCGCTCGCCCAATTCGGTTGCGAGCATCAAGGAACTCATCAATGACGCGGCGGGCAACACGTTGAACCAGCAACTGGCCAGCGAGCGCGATCATCTGGTGAGAAACCTGCACCATTCGAACGCCGGCATCGGTATCGCTGCGTTTCTCGCCAGGCAGGTTCCCGACTACGAATAGCTCACGCCAGCCGTCCCCCGGGAAAAACCCCGGCGCTGCGGCGGTCCCGCACGCGACAATGACCTGGTCACCAGTCACTCAAAAGACAGATCATGGACGACCCCATTCTTACCATTGAAGAACGAGAGGCGATCAATTCCGGTCGCTGGTTTTCTTCGTTATCCCCCTCCCTGCGACACGACATTCTCCGATGCGCTTACGTGAAACGCTACAAGGACGGCGAGCTGATCTCCGCCCGCGGCGACCCGCCCGAGCAGTGGATTGCCTGCGCCAAGGGCGCCGTGCGCGTGAGTTCGACGGCGATTTCGGGCAAGCAGGTGACCTTGACCTATGTCGAGCCGGGGATCTGGTTCGGCGATGTCGCGATCTTCGACGGCGAGCGGCGCACGCACGATGCCTATGCGCATGGCGAGACCACCATCCTGTGCGTGGCGCGGGGCGATCTGCGCAAGATCCTCAGCCAGCACGTGGAGCTTTACGAGGCCCTGCTGCGGCTGCATGCGCGGCGCATCCGGCAGCTGTTCGGCCTGGTCGAAGACCTCAACACCCTGCCCTTGCGGGCGCGCCTGGCCAAGCAACTCACGCACCTGGTGCGCAGCTATGGCGTGCCCTCGCTGTCGGACGGGCGCGAGGTGCGCATCGGGCTGCAGCTGGCACAGGAAGAGCTGGCGCAGCTGCTGGGCGCTTCGCGCCAGCGTGTCAACCAGGAGCTCAAGGCGATGGAGCGCGACGACGTGATCCGCATCGAGCCGGGGGGATTGGTGGTGCGCAACCGCGAAGCGCTGATGCGCATCATCGAGGCGGACAATTGACGGC
>DATNCB010000396.1:0-9314 GCA_035571715.1 Ramlibacter sp. | reverse complement strand
AAGGAGGACGACGGCGGGTCGGTGGTAGCGGAGCGCAAGACCCAGAAGACCAAGCCGCCGCAGATGTACCAGGTCGTCATGCTCAATGACGACTACACGCCGATGGAGTTCGTGGTGGTGGTGATCCAGGAGTTTTTCAACAAGGACAGGGAGACGGCCACGCAGATCATGTTGAAGATCCACCTGGATGGAAAAGGGATTTGCGGCGTTTACTCGAGGGATGTGGCCGCCACCAAAGTCGAGCAGGTCCAGGAAGCCGCTCGTCAAGCAGGGCATCCCCTGCAATGTGTCAGTGAACCGGTTGAGTAATCGCAAGTCGAACCCATATGAACCGTTTAGAGTAAGTGCGAGAGCAGTAGTGCAAGCAAGGCAAAAGGAAATCTCATGATTGCCCAGGAATTGGAAGTCAGCCTCCACATGGCGTTCGTGGAGGCACGGCAGCAGCGCCACGAGTTCATCACCGTGGAGCATCTGCTGCTCGCCCTGCTGGACAATCCCAGCGCGGCGGAAGTGCTGCGCGCATGCTCGGCCAACATCGACGACCTGCGCAAGTCGTTGTCCAATTTCATCAAGGACAACACCCCGCAGGTCGCCGGCACGGACGACGTCGACACCCAGCCGACGCTGGGTTTCCAGCGCGTGATCCAGCGCGCCATCATGCATGTGCAATCCACCGGCAACGGCAAGAAGGAAGTCACCGGCGCCAACGTGCTGGTCGCCATCTTCGGCGAGAAGGATTCGCACGCCGTCTATTACCTGCACCAGCAGGGCGTGACACGCCTGGATGTGGTGAACTTCATCGCCCACGGCATCAAGAAAAGCGATCCGCCCGAGCCCTCCAAGGGCGGCGAATCGTCATCCAGCGAGAGCGAGGAAGGCAGCGAGAAGAACGAGAAGGCTTCGCCGCTGGAGCAGTTCACGCAGAACCTGAATCAGGCGGCCCGGGACGGCAAGATCGATCCGCTGATCGGCCGCGACTACGAGGTCGAGCGCGTGATCCAGATCCTGTGCCGGCGCCGCAAGAACAACCCGCTGCTGGTCGGCGAGGCCGGCGTGGGCAAGACCGCGATCGCCGAAGGCCTGGCCTGGCGCATCGTGCAAAAGGAAGTGCCCGACATCCTGGCGGACTCGAATGTCTATTCGCTGGACATGGGCGCGCTGCTGGCCGGCACCAAGTACCGCGGGGACTTCGAGCAGCGCCTGAAGGGCGTGCTCAAGTCGCTCAAGGACAAGCCGAACGCGATCCTGTTCATCGACGAGATCCACACCTTGATCGGAGCGGGTGCGGCTTCGGGCGGCACGCTGGATGCCTCCAACCTGCTCAAGCCCGCGCTGTCCCAAGGCACCCTCAAGTGCATTGGCGCGACGACGTTCACCGAGTACCGCGGCATCTTCGAGAAGGACGCCGCCTTGTCGCGGCGCTTCCAGAAAGTGGACGTGGTCGAGCCGAGCATCGCCGAGACGATCGAAATCTTGAAGGGCCTGAAGTCGCGCTTCGAGGAACACCACAGCGTGAAGTACGCGGCCAATGCCCTGACGGCGGCGGCCGAACTGTCGGCCAAGTACATCAATGACCGGCACCTGCCGGACAAGGCGATCGACGTGATCGACGAGGCCGGCGCGGCCCAGCGCATCCTGCCCGCGGGCAAGCGCAAGAAGACGATCTCCAAGACCGAAGTCGAGGAGATCGTGGCCAAGATCGCACGCATTCCGCCTGCCAACGTCTCCAATGACGACCGCGGCAAGCTGCAGACGCTCGAACGTGACTTGAAGAGCGTGGTGTTCGGCCAGGACAAGGCGCTGGAAGTGCTGGCGGCCTCGGTCAAGATGGCGCGTTCCGGCCTGGGCAAGGGCGACAAGCCGATCGGCTCGTTCCTGTTCTCCGGACCCACGGGCGTGGGCAAGACCGAAGCGGCCAAGCAGCTGGCCTACATCATGGGCATCGAGCTGATCCGCTTCGACATGTCCGAGTACATGGAGCGGCACGCGGTCAGCCGCCTGATCGGCGCGCCTCCGGGCTACGTCGGTTTTGACCAGGGCGGCCTGCTCACGGAAGCGATCAGCAAGAAGCCGCACGCGGTGCTGCTGCTGGACGAAATTGAAAAGGCGCACCCGGACATCTTCAACGTGCTGCTGCAGGTGATGGACCACGGCACGCTGACGGACAACAACGGGCGCAAGGCCGATTTCCGCAACATCATCATCGTCATGACGACGAATGCGGGCGCGGAATCGCTGAACAAGTCGATGATCGGCTTCACGCAGGTGCGTGAACAGGGCGACGAAATGGCCGACATCAAGCGGCTGTTCACGCCGGAATTCCGCAATCGGCTGGATGCCACGGTCAGCTTCAAGTCGCTGGACGAACAGATCATCCTGCGCGTGGTCGACAAGTTCCTGCTGGTGTTGGAGCAGCAGCTGGCGGAGAAGAAGGTGGAAGTCACCTTCACCGACAAGCTGCGCAAGCACCTGGCCAAAAAGGGGTTCGATCCGCTGATGGGCGCACGGCCGATGCAGCGCCTGATCCAGGACACGATCCGCCGCGCGCTGGCCGACGAACTGCTGTTCGGCCGGCTGACCGAAGGCGGGCGGCTGACCGTGGATGTCGAACTCAAGACCGATGAGAAGGGCGCCGAAACCTCCGAAGTCATGCTCGACATCCAGCCGCTGCCGAAGAAGGAAGGCAAGGCCAAGCCTGAGCCGGAAGAGATTTCGACCGATCAGTAAGGAGCGAAACACGAGGCCGCCCGAGGGCGATCTTGTCCGTTGTCGAGAAGCCGCCTCCGGGCGGCTTTCTTTTTTGGCGCCCCCATCCCGTAAGGGCCGCCATGCTCGAAATGCCCGACTGTGCGCGAAGATGAGCATCGGCCCTAAAATCTCGCTGCTGTCGCACCTCCCGTCTTCTTGATTGTGAAAGCCGAGACTGTCGATCCCGGCCGTGGCGACTTCACGTTGTCCGGCTTTGTCGCGGCCGCCCTGGTGGCGGTCGTGCTCGTGTGCGCGGCCTATTGGCTATCGCTTCAGCAAAGCCGGGCGGCGGGTTGGGTGAGTCATTCCCACGAAGTTCTCACAACGATCGCGCGGGCGCGCACCGCGCTGGTCGAAATCCAGAACGGGAACCGCGGGTTCGTGATCACCGGCCACGAGGAAGATCTCGAGCCGTACCTGAATGGCCTCTCGGCCATTGCCGCCGAAACCGCCCGCTTGCGGACGATGGTCGCCGACAATCCTGCGCAGCAGCAGCGGCTCTCGGCTCTGGAAAGTGGACTGGTTTCCCGGCTCGCCACGGCCGCCCAGTTGGTCGCCGCGCGTCGTGAGGGCGGGTTGGCGGCGGCCAAGTCGATTTTCGAAACAGGTCTGCCGAAGCAGGAGATGGCTAATCTCAGGGCTGTCCTCGACAGCCTCGAGGCCGAGGAGGAAAAGCTCCTGGGGCAGCGGCTCGTGGACCATGAGCGACACCTCCAGTGGTTCTGGGCAGGGATGACCGCTGTCGTGGTACTGCTGGTCGCCGCTCTCGCCGTTCTTTACGTGCAGATTCGCCGGCACCGAGCGGCCCAGCAGGCGCTGCTGGAAAGCGAAACCCGCTTTCGTCTCATGACGAGCAGCGTCATCGATTACGCAATCATCATGCTGGATGTCCAGGGCCGCGTCAGGACCTGGAATGCCGGAGCGCAACGCATTACCGGGTACCTTGCGGAAGAGATGGTCGTAGGACCCGACTTCGCGTGCTTCTACCGATCGGAGGACATCCGGGAAGACAAGCCGATGCGGACGCTGCAGGCGGCGGCCTCTGAAAGCCGGTTCGCGGAGGAGAGTTGGCTGGCGCGCAAGGACGGCTCGGCGTTCTGGGCGAGCATCGTCATCACGCCCTTGCGCGATGCACACGGCGATCTGCGGGGTTTCTGCATGATCGTCCGCGATCTGACCGAGCACAGGCGTGCCGCGGAAACTCTCCATGCCGAAGTGCGGGAGCGGATGCGCGTCGAAGAGGAGTTGCAGCTTCTGAACCGCTCGCTGGAAGCGCTCGTCCAGGAGCGCACTGCCGAGTTGAGCAGCTCCAATGCCGATCTTCTCGACGCAAAGCTGGGCTTGCGCATTCTCTCGTCGCAGCTCATTGCGGCGCAGGAACAGGACCGCCGGTACATCGCGCGCGAACTCGATGACACCGGGCAATCGCTTGCGGTGATCCGGATGCATCTGACCGACGTGATGCGCGGCGCGGACGGGGCCACGGCGCTGATGCCCGACTGCATTGCTGTGGCGGACGCCGCGATCGCCCATGTCCGCGCGATGGTAATGAGCCTGCGACCGACGATGCTGGACGACCTGGGCCTGGCTGAGGCGCTCGAATGGGCGCTCGACCAACAGGCCAAGACTGCAGGATGGAAGGCCGTGCTGGACGCGGGCGACGTTCACGCACACTTGCCCTCGGACATCCGCACCGCCTGCTTTCGCATCGCGCAGGAGGCGCTCGCCAATGCGGCGCGCCACGCCCGTGCCAGCGAGGTCAGGCTGCAGCTGAAACTAGCCGGCAACGATCTGGAACTGACCGTCTCCGACAACGGGGCGGGCTTCGACCTCGAGCGCTTGCGCTCGCCCGACGAGCGCAGGAACCACGTGGGCCTCGTCACCATGGCCGAACGCGCCAGCCTGCTGGGGGGCAGCCTCGACATCGACACCGCGCCTGGACGCGGCACGCGCGTCCGCGCGAGCTTGCCGATCCCCGCGAACGCGGAAATCGCCGAGCCGGCGCGCGTCGACTCAGCGGGGGCCTGAGCCGATCAGGCCAGCATCTTCAAGATCGCCTTCCAGTGCCGCGGCTCGACTGGCGTGATCGACAGGCGGTTGCCCTTGCGCAGGACGATCAGGTCTTCCAGCCCCGGCGTTTCGCGCAGTTCCGGCAGCCCGAGCGTGCGCGTCTTGCGCAGCACCTGCACATCCACCAGCGACCAGCGCGGTTCTTCGCGCTTTGACGCTTCGTCGTAATAGGGTGACTGCTTGTCGAACTGTGTCGGATCCGGATACGCAGTCGAGGCGACACGGGCGATGCCCACGATGCCCGGCTCGGCGCAGCTGGAGTGATAGAACAGCACGCCGTCATCGACTCGCATCCGGTCGCGCATGAAGTTGCGCGCCTGATAGTTGCGCACACCCGTCCAGGGCACGGTCGCGTTGGGAGCGGCCAGCGCATCGTCCACGGAGACCTCAGCGGGCTCCGACTTCATCAGCCAGTAGTTGTTCATTGCTTCGGACCTCACTGCGCCGGATTATGGTGCGAAGACATGGATTGCGGATCGAGTCCGCAATGACAAGCGAGAATGCCACTCATGAACAAGCCTATGAAAGTCGCCGTCATGGGCGCAGGGGCTGTCGGCTGCTACTACGGCGGCATGCTCGGCCGCGCCGGCCATGACGTGGTGCTGATCGCGCGACCCCAGCACGTCCAAGCCATCCAGCGTGCCGGGCTGCACATGGAAACCCGGAGCTTCGACGAGCACGTCCGTCTATCTGCCAGCATCGAGCCCAGCGCAGTGCAAGGCGCCAACCTGGTCCTGTTTTCCGTCAAGTCGATGGACACCGCGTCCGCCGGCGCCCAGGTCCGGCCCTATCTCGGCCGCGACGCCCTGGTGCTGTGCCTGCAGAACGGCGTGGACAATGCCGATCGCCTGCGCAGCGTGTTGCCGCCCCATCAGGTCGCAGCCGCTGTGGTCTACGTGGCCACCGAGATGGCCGGCCCCGGCCACGTCAAGCACCACGGCCGGGGCGAGCTGGTGATCGAGCCGTCCAGCGCCAGCCAAGCCGTCGCGCAAGCCTTTATCGACGCTGGCGTCCCCACCGAAATCTCCGACAACGTCCGCGGCGCGCTCTGGACCAAGCTGGTGATCAACTGCGCCTACAACGCCGTCTCGGCCATCGCCCAGCGGCCGTATGGCGAAGCGGTGCAAGGCGAGGGCGTGAAGGATGTGATGCGCGACGTGGTGGACGAATGCCTGGCCTTGGCCAAGGCGGAGGGCGTGCAGCTGCCCGGCGACGTGCATGCGGCCGTGCGCAACATTGCCGAGTCCATGCCGAGCCAGTATTCATCGACGGCGCAGGACCTGGCGCGTGGCAAGCGCAGCGAGATCGACTACCTCAATGGCCTGGTCGTGCGGCGCGGCGAGGCGCTGGGGATCGCCACGCCCGCGAATCGGGTTCTGTGGTCGCTGGTCAAGCTGCTGGAGCGAAAACGGGAGACATAGGAGCCTCCTACCCTTCCGACGCACCCCTTTGGACTGAAAACAACGCTTCCGTTACGTAGAAATACCTCAAACGGCAGCCGCTTGCCCAGCATACGACTTAGCTCAACAGCAACGCGCCGCGCCCCCGTATCATCTTTTTGATCTGTATTGAGGAAAAAGGGGCAATGCTGATGAGTGCATCTTTGAGGGGCCGGGTGGCCATCGTCACCGGGGCCGGTGGCGGACTGGGGAGCGCGCACGCAATCGCGTTGGCGAGGCACGGTGCGCGAGTGGTGGTCAATGACCTTGGCGCCGAGCGCGAAGGATCGAGTGCCAGCGCCGTCGCCGACGAGATCCGGCGCGCCGGCGGCGAAGCGATCGTGAACGGCGGCAGCGTCACCAGCTTCAGTGCCATGGAAGAAATGGTCAAGCAGGCCGTCGACACGTGGGGCCGCGTCGACATCCTTGTCAACAACGCCGGGATACTGCGCGACAAGAGCTTCGCCAAGATGACGCTGGACGACTTCCGCCTCGTGATGGACGTGCACCTCATGGGCGCCGTCAACTGCACCAAGGCCGTGTGGTCCCTCATGCGCGAGCAAAACTACGGGCGCATCGTCATGACGACGTCCTCGTCGGGCCTGTACGGAAACTACGGGCAGGCCAATTACGGCGCGGCCAAGATGGCGCTTGTCGGGCTGATGCAGACGCTCGCGCTCGAAGGCGAGAAGAACAACATCCGCGTCAATTGCCTCGCGCCGACCGCCGCCACGGCGATGACCGCCGGTATCCTGCAGCCGGATGTCCTGGCCAAGCTGGATCCCGCTTCCGTGAGTCCCGCGGTCGTTGCGCTCGTGAGCGAAGAAGCACCCACGCGCACCATCCTCATGAGCGGTGCCGGCAGCTTCGAATGCGCTCACATCACGATGACGCAAGGCATCCACGTCGGCCACGCCGAGGATGCGACAGCGCAGGTCCGCGCCCGGTTCGACGAGATCCGGGACCGCACCGGCGAGGTCGTCCCGCGCACCGGATTCGAGCAGGCCCACCACGAACTGACGAAAAGCGGCATGAACACGGACTCGATGTCCGCCAATGGCCGGACTGTGGTGGCCTGAGCGCTTAACATCAATTCTTTACGGGGATATCAATGGCAAAGCGCGGCATCGCAACGGGCACCCTACTGGCTTCAATGTTCATCGCTTTCCCGGCCGTTGGCCAGAGCGCTGCGGCTTCGGCACCGGTCGATCTGAGCGCACGGCTGAAGCAAGTGGAAAGCAGTCCGCAGCAGATGGAGGCGATGCTCCGGGCGGGCAAGAGGGTTGCGGCCTTTTGCGCGAACTGCCATGGCGATGGCGGCAACAGTGTCAAGCCGGATGTACCCAATCTTGCCGGCCAGAATGCCTACTATCTGCTTGCGCAACTGCGCGAATTCAGCGGGTCGCAGCGCAAGACCACTGAATTCAAGAAGAGATTGGTCAACGCCATGAGCAACGACGAGAAAGTCGGCATGGTCGTCTTCTATGCGGGCCAGGCAGTCATCGTCAAGCCTGCGGCCGATCCCGCATTGGCCAGGAAAGGCGAAGAGCTTTATGCCAAGGCATGCGTGGAGTGCCATGAAAAGGACGGCCGGGGCACCAAGCAGTTTTCGCGAATTGCCGGGCAACAAACGGTGTACCTGACCACGACGCTCAAGGGTTACCGGGACAACTCAGGCGCCCGAATGGACGGGGATATGGTGAAGAACATCAAGCCCATGAAAGATGCGGACATCAATGCGCTGGTAGCGTATGTCTCGTCGATGAAATAAGAACGATCGCCCGCGCGTCCCCGCCGCCGGGTCATCCTGATGAACAATCAACATGCCGTGTCTAGCGGACACGGATGGCTGACGGCCAACTTCGTCGCGCAACTGGCCTTCGGTTTTCTGGCGATGACCATCTGCCTGCCGTCGATGCAGGAGTGGCCCACGATTTTCGGCGCGAGCCAAGCCAGCGTCCAACTCACCTTCAGCGGCTATGTCGCGGCCTTTGGCGGTTTCCAGTTGCTCTATGGCCCGCTGTCGGACCGGATTGGCCGCAAACCCGTCCTGCTGCTGGGCGTGGCATTGTGCGGCGCCGGATCGCTGCTGGCGGCTTTCGCTCCGGGCCTGCGCGTGCTGATCCTCGCACGCGTGCTTCAAGGCGCAGGCGCCGCCGCGGGCACGGTTATCGGACGCGCGATGGTCCAGGACCTGTTCAGCGGGCACGAGCGGACGCGCATGATGGCCTTCATCGGTATGACGATGGGTGTTTGCCCGCCATTGGGAACGCTTGTGGGAGGACAGCTTCACGCCCACTTCGGCTGGCAATCGAATTTTCTTTTGATGGCCGTGTTCGCGATGCTCCTCCTGCTTGCGGCCTGGTACGGCTTTCCGGACGCGAAGCCGCAGGGTGAGTCACACGCAAGCGGATGGCGCGAGCTTTTCCGGGGCTATGTGCGGTTGGCCCACGAACCGGCCTTCCTCCTGTACGTCGTGATACTCGCGACGGCTACCGCCGCCTTCTACAGCTTCCTGGGAGGCGCGCCGATCGTGCTGGCGAGTTACGGCGTGCCGCCGGAACGAATTGGCTGGTACATCATGTGTCCGCCCATTGCGTATATTTTCGGCAACCTGCTGACCACGCGGCTGATCCGCCGACTGGGTGACCGCCGCATCATGACGCTGGGGCAGGCCTCCGCGCTATCCGGAATCGGACTGGTGCTGGCACTTGGAATTGCCGGCGTGCACAGGCCGCTGGCGCTGGCGTTGCCGCTGATGCTGTTGGGCATGGGACACGGCTTGTTGGCCCCGCCCAGCCTGACTGGCACGGTGGGACTGGTGCCTGCGCTCGCAGGATCGGCCGCTGCCGTGGCCGGGCTGATGCAGCAACTGACAGGCGCGACCGGCGGCTTCGTGGTCGGCCTGGTTCCTCATCACGGCCCGGTCAATCTTGCTCTGGTGATGTTGAGTTGGTCGCTTCTCGGGCTGGCGGCACAAGTCGTCTTGTACCGGTTCGTCTTGCGGCGATAACACGCCGCGGCGGCCGAAACGCTTTCAGGTCAAGAGCGGCGCCA
>DATNCB010000395.1:0-4738 GCA_035571715.1 Ramlibacter sp. | reverse complement strand
GGCTCGAAGGTGGGACTGATCGCCGACGAGTGGTGCAACACTCTCGAGGACACCCGGGTGTTCGCGCAGGCCCAGGCCTGCGACTTCGTGCAGATCAAGACGCCTGACCTGGGCGGCATCAACAACAGCATCGAAGCCGTGCTGTATTGCAAGGCGCACGGGATGGGCTGCTGCCTGGGCGGCACCGCCAACGAGACCGACCTGTCGGCGCGCGTCACCGCCCAGATCGCACTGGCCACGGGTCCCGATTTCATGCTGTCCAAGCCGGGCATCGGCGCGGACGAGGGGCTGATGATTCTCACCAACGAAATGCTGCGGACCATCGCGCTGGTGCAACGGCGCGCCCGGATGGCATGAGCTGCCTGACTTTCAAGAACGGAGACACGGAATGAAATTGACCCAACGGATTGCCATTGCGGCCGTGGCCGCCGGCCTGCTTGCGGTGGGCACGTTGCCGTCGGCGCAGGCGCAGACCCCCAAGCGCGGCGGCACCGCCGTACTGGTGCTGGGCACCGACCCGCTCAGCCTGAGCCCGGACACCACCAACTCGGTGCCGGACGTGGGGGCGGGCTGCCTGTTGCACGACGCGCTGGTGCGCTTCAAGACCGGGTTCGAGATCGTGCCCAGCCTGGCGAAGTCCTGGGAAATATCCAAGGACGGCACCGTCTACCGCTTCGACCTGGTCGACGCGAAGTGGCACGACGGCAAGCCGGTGACCTCCGAGGACGTCAAGTTCACGCTCGAGGAGATCAGCAGCAAGTACGGGCCGCGCTTCAACACCGCCGGCAAGTTCATCGAGAGGATCGACACGCCCACGCCCAAGCACGTCATCATCAAACTGAAGCAGCCGTTCGGGCCCTTCCTGTTCTCGCTGGCCTGCGAGCAGAACGCCGCGATCATGCCGGCGCACATCCTGCGCGGCCAGGACATCCTCAAGCACCCGGCCATCCTCACGCAACCGGTCGGCGCCGGGCCGTTCCGGATCAAGGAGTGGGTGCGCGGCAGCCACATCGCGCTGGAACGCAATCCGGACTACTGGCGCAAGGACAAGGGCGAGCCGTTCCTCGACCGCGTGGTGATCAAGATCATGCCGGACGCCGCGGCGCGCGTGCTCGCGCTGCGCGCGGGAGAGATCGACTACGTGTGGCCGGACTACTTCCCGCTGTCGGCGGTGGAGCAGTTCCAGAAGGACACGAAGTTCACGATGCGCGAGGTGAGCTATCCCGGCAGCGACATCATCATCCTCAACACCAAGAATCCGCAGCTGGCCAAACGCGAGGTGCGCCAGGCGCTGTACACGGCGATCGACCGCCAGTTCATCCACGACAAGGTGTTTATCGGCCTGGGCGGCATCCCGCGCAGCGGCTTCGACACCCGCCTGTGGGCCTACAACAAGGGCATCGATTACCTGAAGATGTACCCGTACGATCCGAAGAAGGCGGCGCAGCTGCTCGACGCGGCCGGCGTCAAGGCCGGTCCCGACGGAACGCGCTTCACCATTCGCCTGCTCTTCGAAACCGCCAAGCCCGAGTGGCTGCCGGCCGCGCAGTCGCTGCAGCGCTTCTGGCAGGCCGTGGGCGTCAAGGTGGTGCTGGAAGGCGCCGAGCGCCCCGTCATCTTGAAGCGCGTCTACAGCGACTACGACTTCGAGGCCACTTTGCAGACTTACACGACGCTCGGGGACCCGGCATTGGGAATCGCTCGCACCTACGTGACCGAGTCGATCCAGAAGGGCACCACATTCAACAACGCCGCGCAATATTCGAATCCCGAGATCGACAAGCTGTTCGACCAGGGCCGTGACGCGCCCACCCAGCCCGAGCGCCAGAAGCCCTACAACAAGATCCAGGAAATCCTGGCGCGCGACCTGCCGGTGCTGAACCTGCACCAGCAGCCGCAATACGCCGTCGGGTCGGCGAGGCTGCAGGGCTTGTGGCAGGCGGCCAACCAGCAATGGTGGGGCAGTGTGTGGATGAAGTAGGGACGACGAGCAAGCGCGACCTGACGCTGACCGAGCAACTGACGGGGTATTGGTCGGCTGCGCGCTACGAAGTTCTTCCCGCCGATGTGGTGCGGGCCGCCAAACGCTTCCTGCTGGACACATTGGCCGCCGGCGTAGCAGGCGGCCGCACGGCCGTGGTCGATTCCGTGGTGCGCGCGATGCGGGCGGGCGGATCGGGCGCGGGCGACGCGGTACTCTGGGGCCGCGCAGACACGCTGCCACCGGCGGCAGCCGCGCTGGTGAACGGCACCGCGGCGCATGCGCTGGAACTGGACGACTTCGGCGGCTGCGGCCACTCGGGTGCCGTCGTGATCCCGGCGGTCTGCGCACTGGCGCAGCGCCAGCGCAGCAGCGGCCGCGACGTCGTCCTGGCAATCGCCGCGGGCTACGACATCGCGGCGCGCGTGCTGGAAGGCAGCGGTGGCTACCGGCCGCACAACGAGCGCGGCTGGCATTCGACCGGCACTTGCGGCAGCTTCGGGGCCGCGGCGGCGGCGGCCAAACTGCTCGGCGCCAAGTCTGACCAGTTCGTCAATGCGTTGGGCATTGCGGGCACTTTCACCGGTGGCACCTGGGCGTTTCTCGCCGACGGTGCGCTGGTCAAGCGATTTCATCCCGGCAAGGCGGCCGAAACCGGCGTCAGCGCCGCGCTGCTGGCGCAGGCCGGCCTGACCGGGCCACGCGAGGTGCTCGATGCGTCCTGGGGCGGCTTCTATTCGACCTACGCGCCAGGCGTCGCGACACCCGAACGGGCGGTAGCGGCGCTGGGGCAGCAATTTCACATCCTTCGCTCCGGCATCAAGCCATATGCCTGCTGCCGCACCATCCACTCGTGCATCGACGCGGTGCTCGAGGTCGTGGGCGCCGCGCCGGGTGGCAGTGCATCGGTGGCCGCGCTGATCGTGCACGGCAATGCACAAACACAGCGGCAGTTCAGCCGCACGCAGGTACGCAACCTGCTGGAGGCGCAATTCAGCATGCCGTACTGCCTGGCCGTGGCGGCGCAGAGCGGACGCGCGACGCTGGACCAGTTCGAACCTTTGCGCACGGGCGACCTCGAGGTCGCGCGGTTGATGGCAGTGACGGAAATCAGGCCCGATCGCGTGCTCGGCCCGACCGACTACCCGTCGCTCGAAGTCGTGTTCCGGGACGGCAGCCGCCAATCGCGCGATGTGCCTTTTGCCAAGGGCGCGCCCGAAGCGCCTGTGAGCGACGAGGAACTTCAGGCCAAGGCGATGACCCTGCTCGCGCCCGTGTTGGGCGATGCAGCGGCGCGCGACCTGGTCCGCGCCATCGGATCGCTGGAACATTGCCGCGACTTCTCGGCCATCACGGCGCTGCTCGGGATCGGCGGAGGCGCAGCCGCCTGATGCGTTCGTACGTGCAGTCACGGCTGGGTTGGGGCGTGGTGATCGTCTTCGCCATACTGGTGCTCAATTTCGTGATCGTGCACCTGGTGCCCGGCGACCCGGTGCATGCGCTGCTGGGCGACTTCCCGGTGCCGCCGGGCTACGCCGAGCAGGTGCGCGCGGATTTCGGATTGGACAAGCCGATCGCCACGCAACTCGGTCTGTACCTGGTGAACCTGGCGCAGGGCAACCTGGGCTTCTCGTTCGCCAACCGCATGCCGGTGCTGGACCTGATTCTGGCGCGGCTCGGGCCCACGCTGCTGCTGATGCTGCCCGCCCTGTTCTTCGCGGCGGTGCTGGGTATCGTGCTGGGGCTGGCGGCCGCGCCGCGTGCCGGCAGCGCGCAGGACAGCGCGCTCACCGCCGTCTCCCTGTTCGGCTATTCCGTGCCAATTTTCTGGCTCGGCCAGATGCTGGTGATCGTGTTCGCCATCGATCTGGGCTGGCTGCCGGCGCAAGGCATGAAGAGCATGCGCGATGAACTGCAAGGCATGGACGCAGTCCTCGACGTCCTGAAGCATCTGGTGCTGCCCGGCTTCAGCGTGATGATCTTCTATATCGCCATCGTCGCCCGGGTCGCACGCGCCAGCGTGAGCGAAGCGCTGCACCACGATTACGTGCTGACCGCCCAGGCCAAGGGGCTGTCCCGCCGCACCATCCTGTGGCGCCATGTGCTGCCCAATGCCATGATTCCGGTGGTGACGGTGATCGGGTACAACTTCGGCCTGTCGCTGACCGGTGCCATCCTGGTGGAGACGGTGTTCGCCTGGCCCGGCATCGGCAACCTGTTCATCACGTCGATCACCAACCGGGACTACCCGGTGCTGCAAGGCATCTTCCTGTTTACCGCCGTTTCGGTGGTGATCATCAACATCCTCACCGACCTGCTGTACGCGTTGCTCGATCCGCGCGTGCGCACCACCCATGAACGCAGCGCGTAATTTCGTCGCCAAACTGGCCCGGCACCCCAGCGGCCTCGCGGCCGGCGCCTTCATCGCGCTGCTGCTGGTCGTGGCGCTGGCCGTCGGCTTCATTCCGCAGCTCGATCCGTATTCGCTGAGCAATGAATCGATGCAGGCGCCTTCACTGGAGGCGTTGCTCGGCACGGACGAACTCGGGCGGAGCGTTTTCGCTGGTGTGCTGTACGGCACGCGCGTGTCGCTCACGGTGGGCTTCTTCGCCGCCGTGTTCGCCACGGTGATCGGCATCCTGATCGGATCGGCCGCGGGTTTCTACGGCGGCTGGCTCGACATCATCGTGATGCGCGTCTCCGAGTTCTTCCAGGTCATCCCCAGCTTCATCCTGGCCGCCGTGATCGTCGCCATGA
>DATNCB010000394.1:0-1136 GCA_035571715.1 Ramlibacter sp. | reverse complement strand
GTGATCAGCGGCAGCCTGCCCAAGGACGGCGGCAGGTACAGCCTGTACGCGGCGATCATCGTCAAGCGCGTCGACGCGCAGACGCGCGCCAAGACCAGCCTGAACGATTTGTTGCGGGATTGAACAGAGCCCGTTTTCATGCAGTAGACGGAGCAAGACATGAGCACGATGGAACGCATCCTGCGTCTGATGAGCGAGAAGAAAGCATCTGACGTGTACCTGTCGGCTCATGCGCCGGCGCTGATCAAGATCAACGGGCTTTGCCTGCCGATCAACAACCAGCTGCTGCCGGCCGACGCACCCAAGGCCTTGCTGGCCGAAGTGTTGCCGGCCAACCGGATGGAAGAGCTGGAGCGCACCGGCGAGCTGAACATGGCGCACGCCATCGAAGGCGTCGGCAATTTCCGGGTGTCGGCGATGCGCCAGCGTGGCACCTACGCGGCCGTGATCCGCTACATCACCACCGTCATTCCGCCGCTGCCCTCCCTGTCCGTGCCGATGGTCCTGGCCGACCTGATCATGGAAAAGCGCGGCCTGCTGCTGATGGTGGGCGCGACCGGCTGCGGCAAAAGCACCACGCTGGCGTCGATGATGGATCACCGCAACGAGAAGGTGTCCGGCCACATCCTCACCATCGAGGACCCGGTCGAGTACCTGTTCACCAACAAGAAGTCGGTGGTCAACCAGCGCGAGGTCGGCAGCGACACGGAGTCGATGCAGACGGCGCTGAAGAACGCGCTGCGCCAGGCGCCGGACGTGATCCTGATCGGGGAAATCCGCGACCGCGAAACCATGTCGGCCGCCATCGCGTACGCGCAGTCGGGCCATCTGTGCCTGGCCACCATGCACGCGAACAACAGCTACCAGGCGCTCAACCGGATCCTGTCGTTCTATCCGGTCGAGGTGCGGCCTACCATGCTCGGCGACCTGGGCGCGGCGCTCAAGGCCGTGGTTTCGCAGCGCCTGCTGCGCACGGTGCACGGCGGCCGCGTGCCGGCCGTCGAAGTGCTCCTGAACACCAAGCTGATTTCCGAGCTGATCGAAAAAGGCGATTTTTCCGGCATCAAGGAGGCGATGGAAAAATCCATGGCCGAGGGCTCGCAGACCTTCGAGCATGACATCGCGCGCCTGATCAT
>DATNCB010000393.1:0-1744 GCA_035571715.1 Ramlibacter sp. | reverse complement strand
GCGCGGCGCAATCCGGACATCGTCATCGGCTCCTGGTGCGGCAAGAAATTCAGGCCGGAGAAAGTGGCGGCGCGCCCCGGATGGGAGAACGTGGAGGCGGTGAAGAACGGGCAGCTGTTCGAAATCAAGTCCGCCGACATTTTGCAGCCCGGGCCCGCGGCATTGACCGACGGCGTCGAGCAATTGCACCGGATCGTGATGCAGTGGAGCGCAACCCATGGCTGAACTTCGCGTCGCGCGCAGCGAACTGATCCTGGGCGGCCAGAAGAGCGGCAAGACCGCGCGCGCGGAATCGCTGGCTGCCGCGTGGCTGGCGCAGTCGCCCGAGCATCGCGCCGTGTACATCGCCACCGCGCAGGCATGGGACGAGGAGATGCGCGAGCGCATCGCGCGCCATCAGCGGCAACGCGCGCAGCGCGTGCCACGCATGACGACGGTGGAAGAACCGCTGGAACTCGCGCATGCGATAGGCGTGCACAGCCGTGCCGATACGCTGATCGTGGTCGACTGCCTGACGCTCTGGCTGACGGCGTTGTTGATGCCGGCGGTGGGGCAGGCGAGCCCTCAGCCTGGCCCCCACCCTAACCCTCCCCCGGAAGGAGGGGGACAACAGACCTCCCTCTCCCCCCGGGAGAGGGCAGGGGTGAGGGTTGCACCCGCAGCCAGCATCGCCAATGCCCTCCTCGCCTGCGCCGGCCCGATCGTGCTGATCAGCAACGAAATCGGCTCGGGCGTGATTCCGCTGGGGCAGAACGTGCGCGCTTTCGTCGACGCGCTCGGCGGAATGAACCAGCAGGCGGCCGCGGCCTGCGAGCGCGTGACGCTGATGTCGGCCGGCCTGCCGCTCACGCTCAAGGGCGGCTCATGATGAAGTGGCTGCTCCTCCTGCTCTGCGCGTTCGCGATGCAGGCGAAAGCAGTGCAGATCGTTGACGACCGCGGCGTGGCGGTGGACCTGCCGCAGCCGCCCAGGCGCATCGTCTCCATGCTGCCTTCGCTGACCGAGCTGGTGTGCGAAATGGGAGCCTGCGACCAGCTGGTGGGCATCGACAACTATTCGAACTGGCCGCCGTCCGTGCAGAAGCTGCCTCGCCTGGGCGGGCTCGAAGATGCCAACATCGAGATGATCGTCGCGCTCAAACCCGACCTGGTCCTGCTGGCCTACTCCTCGCGCGCGATGGCGCGCCTCGAAAGCCTCGGAATCAGGGCCATGACACTGGAGCCCAAGACCATCGCCGATTTGCGGCGGGTCTGGGAACAGATGGGCCGCATACTGGGCGCGAACGATGCCCAACAACTGTGGGAGCGCGTCGACGCAGGCATGAACGCGGCCGCGCGCAGTTTGCCCGCGTCCCTGCGCGGCACGACTGTCTACTTCGAGGTGAACAGCGGCCCCTATGCCGCCAGCGAAGCGTCGTTCATCGGCGAGCTGCTCACACGCGTCGGCGCCGCCAACGTGGTGCCCGGCAACCTCGGGCCGTTTCCCAAGCTCAACCCCGAGTTCGTGGTGCGCGCCGATCCGCAAGTCATCATGATTTCGGACCGCAATTCGCAGGCACTGAAGGACCGTCCGGGCTGGGACCGCATCCGCGCCGTGCGAAACGGCCGCGTCTGCATGTTTTCCCCGGAGCAGGGCGACGTGCTCGTGCGCCCCGGCCCGCGCATGGCCGAAGCCGCGCGCCTGATGGTCGACTGCCTGGCCGGCCGGCTGAAGGGCAAAACGCAGTGACAGGATCCACCGTCCG
>DATNCB010000392.1:0-3894 GCA_035571715.1 Ramlibacter sp. | reverse complement strand
CGGCGCCGCGCGTGACCAGCAGCATCTTCAACCGTAGATGCCGCAGCACGAAATTGGCTCGACTCTCGACGTCGCCGTGTCCGCCCTGCAGGCCGAGCCAGCCGCCGAGCATGGTCAGCTCTTCTTCGTTGACCTTGAGCACATCGGCCAGTTGCACGGCCTGCAGCGCGACGGCGGGGCTGACATGGCCTTCCCGCCAGTTGAGGTCGAGGTACTTCGAGCCTTGATGATTACGAAGCAGCGCCAGGCCGGTGGCGCGCGACACCGCGTGGCGCAGGGCCAGGGTGCCGCTATAGAGCCAGCCGTCACCGGCCAGCCCTCGCATGGCCGCGCGAGCCGGTGCCTCTTCGATCGCGTCCCAGGCGCTGCCCGTGCGGATGAAGAACTGGTGGCCACCCCGCGCATCGGTGCGCACGTCGACGACTCCGGTCGGGCGCGAGGGCGTGACCTGCAAGCCGTCGCGCTGCATCCCATAGCGCTCGAGCTCGCCCATGATCAGTTGGGCTGCAGCGTCCTGGCCGACGGCACTGAGCATCAGCGGCGCGTTACCGAACGCCGCGAGGTGCCGCGCCACGTTGAAGGGCGCGCCTCCAATGACGGAAATCCCCGAATCGAATTGATCCACCAGTACTTCGCCGAACACGGCGATGCGGCTCATGACTCGATCCCTGCCGTGGCCGCGAATTCCTTTGCCAGCGCCGGATACAGCGCGCGGAAGCGCTCGTAGCGCGGCCGCAGCAAGTTTGCCTCGCGTTCGTCGGGTGCGAACGTCCTTCCTTCGGCGGGCACGGCACAAACGCGCGACTCGCCGCCGCCGCTGGCCAGCCATGCCAACCGCGCTGCGCCCTTGGCCGCGGCGGCCGGGGCGTCGCTCGGGCGGCGCAGGCGACAACCCAGGCTCGAAGCCAGCAGCTGGGCCCAGAAATCGCTGCGCGCGCCGCCGCCGACCAGCGCCAGCTCGCTGCTTGCCGGCCGGTCGCCTTGCATGGCCGCAAGCCCGTCCTTCAAGCCGAAGCCCACCCCTTCCATCACGGCGTAGCCGATGTCGTCGCGGTCGTGGTCCTGCAGCAGCCCGGCGAAGACGCCGCTGGCCCGCGGATTGTTGTGCGGCGTGCGCTCGCCCGAGAGGTAGGGCAGAAAGAGCGGTGCCCGCGCGCGCCGCTGAAGCGGCAGCTGCGCGGCTTGCGCGACCAACGCGGCTTCCGCCGCTTGCCCGGTCAGCCGGGCCGCCCATGCCAGGGCACTGGCCGCGCTCAGCATCACCGACATCTGGTGCCAGCGGCCGGGCACTGCATGCGCAAATGCATGGACAGCCTGCGCCGGCGCAGGCCGAAACGTATCCGTGACGAGGAAGATCACGCCCGAGGTGCCCAGCGACACGAAGCCCTGGCCGGCCTTCACCGCACCGACCCCGACCGCGCTGGCTGCGTTGTCCCCGGCCCCACCGGCGAGCACCACACCGGCCGGCAAGCCCCAGGCCTGCGCGAGCACAGAGCGCAATTCGCCGCACGGCGCACTGCCCTCGACCAGCCGGGGCATGTGCTGCAAGCCCAGTCCGGTGGCGGCGAGCATCGGTTCGCTCCAGCGCCGCGCACCGACGTCGAGCCAGAGCGTGCCCGAAGCGTCGGACATGTCGCTGGCCGCCTCGCCGGTCAGTTGCAGGCGCAGCCAATCCTTCGGCAGCAAGACAGTGCGCACCTGCGCGAATACCTCGGGCTCGTGCCGGCGCAGCCACAGCAGCTTCGGTGCCGTGAAGCCCGGCATCGCCAGGTTGCCCGTGATGGCGCGCGCGCGCGGTTCGCGCAGTTCCAGTTCGGCGCACTCAGCGAATGCGCGGCCGTCGTTCCAGAGGATCGCCGGGCGCAACACGCGCTGGCGCCCGTCCAGCACGACCGCGCCATGCATCTGCCCCGACAGGCCGATCGCCTGCACCGCCGACAGCGCCGCGGGCTGCGTTGCGCGCAACTGCGCCATTGCCTGCTCCAGCGCCCGCCACCAGTCCTGTGGGTCCTGCTCGCTCCACAGCGGTTGCGGGCGCGACACCGCGAGCGGCGCGTCGGCCAGCGCCACGATGCGCTGGCTGGCCTCGAACAACACCAGCTTGACACCCGAGGTGCCCAGGTCGATCCCGAGATACATGTTCAGCGGCCGAAGCGGTTATCCACCTGGCGCCGGAACTCGCTCGGCGTCATGCCCTTGACGTCGAGGAAGCGGCGGTTGAAGTTGGCGACGTTGTTGAAGCCGACTTCGTAGCAGATCTGCGTGATGTAGCGGTCCGATTCCATCAACAGCTGGCAGGCGCGGTTAATGCGCACCTGGTTGACGAAATCGGTGAAGGTATTGCCGGTGGCGCGGCGGAAAAAACGCGAGAAGCGGCTTTCGGTCATACCCAGCTCGGCCGCGACCTCGGCCGCCGACAGCGGCTTGGCCAGGTGGTCGGTGACCCGGCTCACGATTGCGTCGATCTGCGCAAGCTGGGCGTTGTCGTCCATGCTCTGCAACTGCGCGTGCGACAGCAGCCGGTAGTCGGTGCAACGAGCCAGCTCGCTCATGAACTCGAAGAATCCGCCCAGCCGCGCCAATCCCCGAGCGTCCTTGATGCGGTGCCAGTGGTCGGTGGCGCGCTCGGACAGGCCGAAGAACTCGATGCCGTTGCGGGCGCGTTCCAGCAGCGGCAGCACTTCGGCCAGCTCTGGAATATCCGCGGCGGCCTTTTCGATCGGCGCGTGCGGGAACTGGATGACCAGGTCGCGCAGCGCGATACCGCCTTCGGGCAGATCCAGCGAGATCCAGTTGTGCGGCAGCCGCGGGCCCGTCAGCACCAGGTGGCCCGGCTGGAAGTAGCCGATGTAGTCGCCCACGAAGGCCTTGCCCGAGGAGGCCACGATCAGGTGCAGCTCGTATTCGTCGTGATAATGCCAGCGGGCCAGCGGCGTGGGAAAGCCATGCGCCAGGCAGCGGATCAAACCGGCCGTGTCGGGCGGCTCATAGCCCAGCGACGGACTGCGCGAGTAATCGCTCTCGAGCTCGGGCTGGCGCTGACGCGGCAGCTTGCGGCGGCGGGACATCGTGCTGGCCATGGCGGACACCTCGACTAGGTTAGCTCATGACGTTCCCGCCGTCCACGTTCAGTGTCTGGGCGGTGATGTAGGAGGCTTCGTCGCTGGCCAGGAATACGGCTGCACCGGCGATGTCGGCGGGCGCGCCCATGTAGCCCAGCGGCACGGCCTGGCCCACCTGCCGCTTCTTCTCGCCTGCCGCCAGCCCTTCGTAGCGCGCGAACAGCGCGTCCACTTGCTGCCACATCGGCGTATCGATGACGCCGGGAGCGATGGCGTTGACGCGGATGCCATGCGGCGCCATCGCCAGCGCGGCCGATTGCGTATAGCTGATCACCGCGGCCTTGCTGGCGCAGTAGTGCGACACCAGCGCCTCGCCGCGGCGGCCGGCCTGCGAAGCCATGTTGATGACCGCGCCGCGCACCTTGTGCTCCACCATCCGGGCCAGAACCTTCTGCATCACGAAGAACAGGCCTTTCACGTTGACCGCAAACAGGCGCTCGTACATGGCCTCGTCGCTTTCCAGCAGCGGCGCCAGGTCGAAGACAGCGGCGTTGTTGAAGAGCACTTGCGGCACACCGAAGCGCTCCTGGGCGGCGCCGATCATCGCCTCGATCTGCGCCGCCTGCGTGATGTCGGCGCACAGGTAATGCAACCGCCCCGGATGGGCGGCCAGCACCGGCACCAGCGCCGCTGGCGCGGCCGGGGCAATGTCGACCACGGTGCAAAGCGCGCCCTGCTCCAGGTAAGCCTGGGCCACGGCCAGCCCGATGCCGCCGGCCGCACCTGTGAGCAAAGCGTGCCGGTCCTGCAGGCGGCCTTTCATGCGTATTCC
>DATNCB010000391.1:0-1594 GCA_035571715.1 Ramlibacter sp. | reverse complement strand
GGCACCTTGTTCCGGCGCTGGAACATCGTGGGCACTGCCGCCGCGCCGGTGCTGGATGCGTCGGACGGATTCATCCCGGTCACGCCGTACCAGGGCCTCGGCAACCAGGGAGCGCTACAGCCCGAATCCGGGATAGGCATTTCCACCAGTTCGAAAGTTTTTGCATCGAGCGTCGTCATGCGAAATTCGGTCATGTGGGGCGTGCAGACCGTGGCCAACCAGGGTCGCGCGGCGCTGCGCTGGTTCGCGATCGACGCCGGTACCAATGCGGTGTTGCAGGAAGGCCTGATCGCCGACCCGGTCCGTGACGTCTTCATGGGGTCGATCGCGGTGAATGCCTGCAACGACGTCGTGATCGGCTTCAACGAGTCCGGCCCGAACCAGTTTGTGAGCGCCTATGCGGTGGCAGGCGCGACGGTCCACAACGTCACGACCTTCGGCGCGCCGCTCCTGCTCAAGTCCGGCGTGGCACGTTATGACGTGACCGGGGGGTCGCCTACCGCCCGCTGGGGCGACTACAGCGCGACCGTCGTGGATCCCCGGCATCCGCTCAGGTTCTGGACATTCCAGGAATGGCCGTCCGCCCAGGACGTCTGGTCGACACAGATCACCGAACTCAAGCTGCACAAGAGCGGCCGGGCGCACGACGAAGCTGAAGATGATGACCGGACGGACGACGCCAACGACGACGATCACGGGATGCGGGAGCCCGGATGCCGGTCAGGGTAACTGCGGCCGCGGGCCGCCGGCAAGGTCGGTTGGATCCAACTCAGTCGTGCTTGGCAGCTTTGCCGGTAAGCCGGCGCTTCAACTTGCCGACCTTTTCGCGCAGCGTAGTCGGCCGCGGCTCGCCAGTCGCCCAGTGCCTGATGCGCTCCGCGTCGTCGATGCGGCTGCGCTTGTCGGCGGAATCGAGCAGCACGAGGATGAGGTCGCGGTTGGCCATCGTGGCATTGACCACGAGGCACTGGCCCGCTTCCACGATGTAGCCGGTCTTCTGCAGGTGGATGTTCCAGCGCGGGCTCTTCACCAGGCGGTCCGAATTCTTGTAGCGTACCTTCCGCCTGCCCAGCATGGCCTCGTGCTCGATCGTGGTGGAGTACTCGCGAATCAGCGGCTCCTTCGACGCGGCGGCCGCGACGGCGGCCAGGTCGCGTGCGGTGGACTGGTTGCGGCTGGATAGCCCCGTCGGGTCCGCATAAGTGGTGTTCTTCATTCCGAGCGCCCGTGCCTTGTGGTTCATCGCAGCGACGAACGCGGCAAGGCCGCCCGGAAAGGTGCGGCCCAGCGCGTGTGCGGCGCGGTTCTCGCTGGACATCAGCGCCAGGTGCAGCGCTTCCCCGCGGGTGAGCGATGTGCCCACACGCAGGCGCGAGCGGCTGTTGCGTTCATAGTCCACGTCGTTGTCCGTGATCGTGAGGACTTCGTTCATCGGGAGTTTTGCGTGCGTCAGCACCAACGCCGTCATGAGCTTGGTGAGCGATGCGATGGGCAGCACGGCGTTTTCGTTCTTGCCCAGCAGGACCTGGCCACTGCCCTGGTCGATGACGAAGGCCGCGCTGGCCTTCAGGCGCAAGGCGTCGGGCGCGTGGTG
>DATNCB010000390.1:0-6692 GCA_035571715.1 Ramlibacter sp. | reverse complement strand
TACGACGCGCTCGAGCGCCTGGACCCGGGCGAGTTCATCGAGGCCGACGACAGCAGCATCGGCGGCGGCGGGCCGCGGATCATTCCGTGCAACTGGCTGCAGCACTACGAGAACCTGGTCGACCCATTCCATGTCGTCGTGCTGCACTCCACCTTCAGCGGCACCCAGTTCGTCGAGCAGATGGCGGTGATGCCCAAGGTGACGTGGGACACGGTGGAACTGGGCGTGCGCACGACTTCCATCCGGCATTTGCCGGACGGCAAGGTGTTCCGGCGCGTGAGCCAGGCCGCGATCCCGACGCTGCGTGTGATCCCCAGCCCGCGCGTGGGCAAGTGGGGCCGGGTCGAATCGATCGGCTGGGTGCTGCCGATCGACGACCACAGTTTTCGCATCTACGTCGCCGGCCGGGTGCGCGCCGCCGGCGAGCTGGCCCGCATGCGCTCGCGCCTGAACGGGCGCCTGTGGGAGGAGCTGAGCGACGCGGAGCACCAGCGCATGCCGGGCGACTACGAAGCCCAGGTGAGCCAGGGCCCGATCGCGAGCCACTCGGAGGAGCACCTCGCGACATCGGACCGCGGCATCGTGATGCTGCGCCGCTACCTGCAGGCGCAGGTCGAGCGCGTGCAGCGCGGCGAGGATCCCGCCGGGATCAGCTTCGACACCGCTGCGGCACCGGTCGAGTTCGACGCGGGGAACTGGCTCGAGGATGGAAGTTCGTCAACCGCGACCGCGGTGGAGTGAGTTCAGCCCGCGTACTTGCGTGCCGCGTCGAACATGGCGCGAACATTCTCGATCGGGGTTTCGTCGGGGATACCGAAGGCGCCATCCAGGATCAGGTTGCCGCCCTTGTTCCAGACGTTGTCGACCAGATGCTTGACCGCGGCATCCACGTCCTGCGGCGAACCGGTCGTCATCATCGAAGGCGACAGATTGCCGCGCAGCGCCACCACGTCGCCGAGCACCTCGAAGGCCTTGACCATGTCGGTGCGCTCGAACCAGTAAATACATTTGCTCGCGGGAATGTCCTTGATCGTTTCCAGGCGCTTGGTGCAGTCGGCTTCCCACAGCGGCATGGGGACCAGGCCGGCGTCGATCATTTCGATCATCATCCGGCGGAAGGGCGGCCACCAGAACTCCTCGAATTGCTTTTGCGACATGAACGCGTCGGGTGCCCAATGGATGGGAATCATCACGATCGGGTGGTCTGCCGCCTTCGCGTTGTCGATGGTCATCTGGGCCAGGAAGATCGATGCCTTGTCCAGCACCTGATGCAGTTTGTTCTTGTGGCGGAACAGGTCCTTCATCATTCCGGTGGCACCCCGAAAGTAGTCGGCGATGAAATCGTACGGAGAGATGCTGATGACGGCGTTCATGAGGGGAAAGCCGCGGGCGTTGATCCGGCCGACCCAGTCCATATGGTGGCCATACATGATTTCGACCTCCTGGGCGGCGGCCACGATCTTCTCGAACGATTCACGCACGGCCGGCCTGGCGAAGGCCCGCATGCCGTTGACCAGTCTCAAATAGTGCAGGCCCGGGAAAGACGGCAACTGGTCGAACCCGGAAAACACGCCGGCGACTCGCGGCAGGTATTTCTTCAAGTAGAAGCCGGTGGGGTCGAAGATGAACTCGTCGTATTCGTCGGCGCTCATGTACTCGCGATCCAGGTACTGGAAGCCCTGGTCGTCGGCAAGGCCATGGCCCGGCCATCGCAACTGCTTGAAGTCGAGCGCTTCCATGGAGCGCCCAGTCGCCGTGCTGATAACCAGCGGGCCGACCGCGTCCGGCTCGAACTCGAGCACCGCGTCCTCGCAGACCTTCTTGTTCCTGTCGTAGTCGTACATCAGCTCCTTGCAGCTGAGGTTGCCGTACCTGGCGAACCAGAAGAAGCCGAACATCGCGACCGGCATGCGGTCCGGCTGCTTCAGGGCAACGCAATCCATGATGCGCTGCCAGCGGGCGTCGTACTGGATCTTGCCTTCCGGCGTTGCCTCAAGAGTCGAGCTCATGTCGTGTCCTTGGGTGACGGCGTCAGACGCCGAGGTATTGCTCGAGTCCGCTGCGCGCTTCGATGAAAGCCTTGCTGTCGCCGCTCCAGACCACCCGGCCGCGTTCCAGGACGATATGCCGGTCCGCGATGCGGCTGAGCACGTCGACATTCTTGTCGATCAGCAGCACCGAGAGCCGCTGGCTGCGCAGCACTTGCAGGCAGTTCCACACGATCTCGCGGATCAGCGGCGCCAGGCCTTCGGTTGCTTCGTCCAGGATCAGCAGCCGCGGATTCATCATCAGCGCGCGGCCGATCGCCAGCAGTTGCAGTTCGCCTCCCGACAGCTGCGAGCCCAGGTTGCTCTGGCGCTCGGCGAGCCTGGGAAACAGCGCATAGACCTTTTCCAGATTCCATGCGCTCGCGCCGTTGCCGGCGGCGGGGCGCTCGGTGGCGACCAGGTTCTCCCGGACCGTCAGGTTGGCGCACACGAGGCGCCCTTCCGGAACCAGCCCCAGCCCCAGGCGTGCGATGCGGTGCGCGGGCAGCCGGTCCAGCGACTGCCCGTCGAAGCGGATGTGCCCGCCGCTGCGCGGCAGCAGGCCCATGAGCGTTCTCACCAGCGTGGTCTTGCCCATGCCGTTGCGCCCCATCAGCGTCACGAACTCGCCATCTTCGACCGTCATGGAGACGCCGAACAACACCTCGTTGGAGCCATATCCCGCGGACACGTCCTTCACTTCAAGCATGCGGGTGCTCCTCACCCAGATAGTGCTCGCGCACGAGCGCGCTGGCCCGGACCTCGTCGACCGAGCCGCAGGCAATTTCGCGGCCCTGCGCCAGCACGCTGATGCGGTCGGCCAGGCCAAACACCGCGTTCATGTCGTGCTCCACCAGGATGATGGTCATCGTTCCCTTCAGCCCTCGAATGAGTTCCAGGATGCGGGCCGAATCTTCCGAACCCATCCCGGCCGTCGGCTCGTCCAGCAGCAGCAAGCGCGGCCGGGTAGCCAGCGCCATCGCAATTTCCAGCTGGCGCTGCTCGCCATAACCGAGTTCATCGGCAACGACATCGCAGCGCGAGAGCAGTCCGACGGAATCGAGTGCTTTGATGGCCCGGTCCGTCAATTCCCGTTCCAGCCGCATGGGCCGGAAGAATTGAAAGCTGTGGCCGTTGACTCCCTGCACGGCTACGCGCACGTTGTCGATGGTCGAAAACGATTTCAGCAGTGACGTGAGCTGGTAGGTCCTGGCGATGCCGCGGCGGCACCGCCTGCTCACGCTATCGCTCGTGACGTCCACTCCGTCCAGAAAGATGCACCCCGAGCTGGACGCCAGTTCGCCGGCAAGCTGGGCCAGCAGCGTCGTCTTGCCGGCGCCGTTGGGCCCGATCAGCGCCCGCAGCTCGCCTTGCGCAACTTTCAGGTTCAGCGAATCGGTGACCTGCAGCGCCCCGTACCTCTTGCACAAGTCTCGTGTTTCAAGCATCGCTGGATCGCTCGCGAAGCGGCGCCTGCAAAGTGGGGCCGGCCATTCGGCGGCTGGTCAGCCACCCCATCAATCCATTGCGCGCGAACAGCACCGAAAGCACCAGGACTGGCCCGAACCACACACCCCAGTGATCGGTGAAATCCGGCAGGAACTTCTCGACCATCAGGAACACGATCGCGCCGACGATCGGGCCGCCCAGGGTGCCCATCCCTCCGAGCACCACCATCACGATCAGTTCGCCGGAGCGGCTCCAGTGCATGATGGAAGGGCTGATGAAGGCCTCGTGCGTGGCGAACAGCCCGCCCGCGAGTCCGGCCATCGCGCCGGAAATCACAAGCCCGGCGAGCCGGTACCGGATCGTCTCGAATCCCAGCGCTTTCATTCGCCTTTCGTTGTCGCGGGCACCTTGCAGCACGATGCCGAAACGCGCATTCATCAACCGGGCGGTGAACCAGATCGCCAGCGCCAGGATCGCAAAGACGACATAGTAGAAAGTCACGCTGCTTCCCAGATTCAGTGCTCCCGCGAGGCTGCGATTGGCCGTGAAGCGCAGGCCTTCGTCTCCGCCGGCGCTCTTCAGGCCGACGAAGATGAAGTAGATCATCTGCGCAAAGGCAAGGGTGATCATGATGAAATACACGCCCGAGGTGCGCAGGCTCACGAGGCCGACCACGAAGGACAGGAGGGCAGCGGCCAGG
Organism: Ramlibacter sp.; assembly: GCA_035571715.1. Classification (GTDB taxonomy): domain Bacteria; phylum Pseudomonadota; class Gammaproteobacteria; order Burkholderiales; family Burkholderiaceae_C; genus Ramlibacter. The sequence goes on along the minus strand of DATNCB010000390.1, from coordinate 2,516 downwards.
CAGGCACAGGCCCAGGACAGCGCCGGTTCAGACAGGAGATGCCAGATCCCTGTTTGCTGGCCTTGCGCAGCCACATTGATGAAAGCGACCGTGTAGGCGCCCAAGCCGAAGAACATCGCCTGGCCAAAGCAGACCATGCCGCCATAGCCCAGCACCAGGTTCAGGCTGACGGCGGCCAGCGCGAAGATCAGGATCCGCCGCGATTGCGTGATCAAGTAGCTCTGGTCGGCAAGCTGGGCGAGGATCGGGAGGACGGCCAGCGCTATCAGCAGGATGGCCAGAGCCGGCGAGATCTTGCGAAGGGCTGTCATGGGCTGCGAGGGCTCACGCACGGCCGAACAGGCCGCTGGGGCGGACCGTCAGGACCAGGATCATCAGCAGGTAGACCGCGACGTCCCCGATGCTAGCGGGCGCCCCCATCAGTCCGGGCAGCAGCCTGCCGAAAGTGTCGACGGCTCCCACCAGCAGTGCGGCCACGAAAGCCCCGCGAACCGAACTGATGCCGCCGATCACAAGAACCACGAGGCTCTGGATCAGCAATGTGTCGCCCATCCCGGACTGAACGGTATAGAGCGGCGCCGTGAGCGCCCCGGAAATCGCGGCGAGCGCCGCACCCAGGGCAAAAACGAGCGCAGAAAGGGCCGCGGTGTTGACGCCCAGCGCCGGCATCACTGCCCGCTGGCTGGCGACCGCACGTATCAACATCCCGAGCTTCGTGCGCGCGACGATCCACCAGAGTGCCGCCGCCGTCGCAGCCGCAATCGCGATCAGGAACAGCCGATAGGTCGCGAAACTTGCGCCGTTGGGCAGGGGAACGCTGCCCGCCAGTGCCGCCGGAACATCGATAAAGAGCGCGACCGGCCCCCACCAGACGCGAACCAGTTCGTTGAAGAAGAGGATCAGGCCGAAGGTGGCAAGCACCTGGTCGAGGTGGTCGCGATCATAGAGGTGCCGCAGCACGAGCCGCTCCATCAGCAGGCCCACGATGGCCGTGAGCCCCACCGCGGCGAGCACGCCGAGGGTGAAACTGTCGAATTTGGCGGTGAGCGCAGCGCAGAGATACGCGCCGATCATGTACAGCGACCCGTGCGCGAGGTTCAGCACGCCCATGATGCCGAAGACCAGCGTCAGGCCGGCCGCGACGATGAACAGCGTCAGTCCCAGCTGCACCGCATTCAAGACCTGCTCTATCAACAATCCCATGCTTGTCCCGCTCCGGCCATGTCGCTTTGGCATGCAAAAATGCTGTAAGCGTGCAACTATATCGCCGCCCGTCAATGGACCGGCTTGGGGAAAGTACCCATCAACATCAGTGTTGCATGGATTTAACATTGTTGCCCATCCCCCTGCAGGAGACAACGATGAAACGAAGCGCCCGCCTTTTCGCCCTGGCACTTGCGATGCTGGCGGCCCTCCCCGCCATGGCAGCCGACAAGGTGATCAAGATCGGTTACGTCAATACCTTCTCCGGGCCCGCCGGCGTCCTGGGCAAGCAGTACCGCGACGCGGTCGACCTCGCGATGGAACAACTCGGCGGAAAAATGGGCGGCATCCCCGTCCAGGTGATCTACGGCGACGACCAGCTCAAACCGGACATCGCCAAATCGGTGGTCGAACGCTTCATCGAGCGCGACAAGGTCGACCTCGTCGCCGGCTTCAACTTCTCCAACACATTGCTGGCGGCGCTCGACACGGCGACCGCTGCCAACAAGATCGTCATCAGCTCGAACGCGGGGCCTTCCGAACTCGCCGGCGAGCGCTGTTCACCCTTGTTCTTCAGTGTGGGTCACCAGAATGACGGAGCGAGCGAATCCCTGGGCAGGTACCTGAAGGGTCGCAAGATCGCGAACGTCTACGCCCTGGCTCCCAACTACCAGGCGGGCAAGGACATGATCGCCGGGTTCAAGCGCGGCTTCAGCGGCCCGATGACGGGCGAGGTCTACACGCAATTGACCCAGACCGACTATGCCGCCGAGTTGAGCCAGATCCGTGCGGCCAATCCCGCGGCGGTCTTCGTGTTCATGCCAGGCGGCAATGCCATCAACTTCGTCAAGCAATGGGCGCAGGCCGGCCTGAGCTCGATCCCGCTCTACTCGGTCTACACGGTCGATCACGCGTCCCTCAAGCCAATCGGCAATGCGGCCCTCGGTACCCTGGGCGTGGCGCAATACGTGGAAGACCTGCCGAATGCGGCCAACAAGAAGTTCGTGGCCGACTTCACCAGGCGCAATGGCTATCCGCCGTCAGAGTACGCCGCCCAGGCGTTCGATACGGCCATGCTGATCAACAGCGCCGTCGTAGCGACCAAAGGCGAGGTCTCCGACACCAAGGCCTTCGGCGAAGCGCTGATGCAAGCCAAGTTCGACTCCGTGCGCGGCAACTTCAAGTTCAATCGCAATCACATGCCGATCCAGAACTATTACCTGCGCGAGACAGTGAAGGTGGCTGATGGCTCACTGGGCTTCGTTACCAAGGAAACGGTGTCGACGGCCTATCAGGACTTCTACGTCGGCCGT
>DATNCB010000389.1:0-10276 GCA_035571715.1 Ramlibacter sp. | reverse complement strand
GGCGACGCAGATGGTCACTAACTGGAGCACATTCCCCGTGGCGAACGATTTCCTCTTCACCTCCGAGTCCGTTTCCGAAGGTCACCCCGACAAGGTGGCCGACCAGATCTCGGACGCGATTCTCGACGCGATCTTCAAGCAGGACCCGCGCAGCCGCGTCGCTGCCGAGACGCTGTGCAACACCGGCCTGGTGGTGCTCGCGGGCGAGATCACCTCGAACGCAACGGTGGATTACCAGAGTGTGGCGCGTGAGACCATCAAGCGCATCGGCTACGACAACACCGAGTACGGCATCGACTACAAAGGCTGCGCCGTGCTGGTAGCCTACGACAAGCAGTCCAACGACATCGCACAGGGCGTGGACCATGCGAGCGACGACTATCTGAATACCGGCGCGGGCGACCAGGGCCTGATGTTCGGCTATGCCTGCGACGAGACACCGGAGCTGATGCCCGCTCCGATCTACTACGCGCACCGGCTGATGGAACGCCAGGCCCAATTGCGCAAGGACGGCCGCATGCCTTTTCTGCGGCCCGACGCCAAGAGCCAGGTGACGATGCGCTATGTCGATGGCAAGCCCCACAGCATCGACACCGTTGTCGTCTCCAGCCAGCACAGCCCCGAGCAAAGCGACGGCAAGCGCATGCTGCCCTCGTTCGTCGAGGCGGTGATCGAGGAACTGATCAAGCCGGTGCTGCCCAAGGAATGGCTGAAGGAAACACGCTACCTGATCAATCCGACCGGCCGCTTCGTCATCGGCGGTCCGCAAGGCGACTGCGGCCTGACCGGGCGCAAGATCATCGTCGACACCTACGGCGGGGCCTGCCCGCACGGCGGCGGAGCGTTCTCCGGCAAAGACCCGAGCAAGGTCGATCGTTCGGCCGCTTACGCAGCCCGGTACGTGGCCAAGAACGTGGTGGCCGCCGGGCTGGCGCGCCAATGCCAGATCCAGGTCGCCTATGCAATCGGAGTGGCCAAGCCCATGAACGTGACGGTCTACACGGAAGGCACGGGCGTGGTCCCGGATGACCAGATCGCGTCGTTGATCCATGACCACTTCGACTTGCGGCCCAAGGGCATCATCCAGATGCTGGATCTGCTGCGTCCGATCTACGAGAAGACCGCCGCCTACGGTCACTTCGGCCGCGAAGAGCCCGAGTTCACCTGGGAGCGCACGGATAGAGCCCAGCTGTTGCGGAACGCAGCCGGCCTGAAGTAAGGCCTGGGAGCCTGCGTCGCGCAGGCTCCTACTCGATCATCGCCTGCTGGCGCTCGGACTCGCCGCGTTTCATGGCGATGTAGGTGGCGCGATCCATTTCGTGCAGCTGCCTGCCATAGCGCTCGCTGGCGTCGAACCAGGTCTCGATCCGTTTTTCCAGTTGCCGCTCGGGCGGCGCGCCCAGCGACGCCAGATGCGCATCGATGGCCAGGTAGTAGCGCATCACGTTGCGCTCGAGCGCCCCGCGAACGCCGCCGATGTAGATCGGTTGGCCGTTGCCGTCCCGGCCCGTCACGGTAAAGCCCACCTTGTTCGCTCCCGCCGTCGCCAGATAGGCTTGCATGGCGAGGCGTCCCGCAACGCCGTAGCTGTACGAGTAACTCAGGTGCATGAAACTGCGTCCGGTCCCCAGCGGAACGGCCGACACGACGATGCGATAGTCGCTCGTGCCCAGCGGACCATCCTTCGCGTTGAGCCGGCTCTCGAAGTAATCGGGTGTGGCGGTGACCGGCTGCAAGGCGAAGTTCAGCCGATACGCATCCTGCACCGGCTGATCGGACTTGCGTCCGATGCGCACCAGCAGGTTGGCCGCGCCGCCGCTCGCGACCGCATGGCAATACTTGGTGTTGAAGGGCAGGATGAGGATGCGGCACCAGTCCGGCGGATCGCTCAATGCGGCGCTCAATTCGCTGAACGGATGATCCAGCACCGCATAGACGTCGCCCTTGAGCGTGTCGCCCTCTTGCGATGAGTCGATGTGCAGCGCGCGGTGGAAATTGTTGTTCCGCAATTGCTCCTGCAGCTGCCCATACCTGGCCCGCAGTTCGCCGGCGCCGGCATAGGCGAAGGCGTTCAGGGCCATGAACCCGAGCACACCGGCCAGGCCAAACCCCAGCAGCGCCCGGGCCGCACGCGCGAGGGCATTGCGCAAACTGTTCATGCGTGGTGCCCGTGGCTGTGGGATTCCATTGCGTGCACGCGGCCGTGAACCTCGTCTTCCTCGAGTTCGCGCTCCACGTCCAACTGGATGCCGCCCATGAAGAGCGAGTGCGGCTGCACCGCGTAAACATAGCGGCCACGCTGCCCGAGTTCAAGCCTTATTCGAAGCTCCGGATCCTCGACCTGCTCCCAGGCCCTGATCAAGCGCGTGCGCAGCAGGTTGTCGCTGCATTGCAGGTAGCGCAGCTTGTGATGGTTTTGAACCAGGTTGACTGCGTCCAGGTACGCGGCCGCGCTCTTGTTGCGGGTATGAAAGTTCGGCGTGAGATCGATCGTGAGCGTGAGCACTCGGCCGTCGGTTTCGAGCGTGAAGTGCCGGCCCACCAATCCGTCGCTTGCCTCTCCGTACTTGTAGGCCAGATGCAAATGCGATGGTGTCTTTCGCAACGAGTATTTCATGACCTTTATGTTGGGCGGCAGCGAGCGGGTTTCAACTGAGATTGCGCCCGACACGGCATCAAAGCTGTAGGACAACACAGCATTCGCCTGTGGGCGCGGCCGGTTCTGAGGAGCCTGCGCGGCAGAGAAACGGGCCTGCGCCGGAGCTTGGAATCGTGCCAGGCTAGGCGCAGCCGAGGCGGTGTGGTCGATCCACACAAGGAGGCTGTAACAACGCATGGCGCGATTCCAAGCCCCGGCCCGAAGGGTTGGGTCTGCAAGGGGGCGCATGCGTTGTTACGGTCACGGATCAAGCCGTCCAGGCTTGACCCGCGCCCGCGCCTAGCCTGCGCCCCCTTGCAGACCCAACGCAGACCCGTTTCTCTGCCGCGCAGGCTCCTGGAGCCATTCGGCGCTTTCCTACAGGCACTCTCCCGTTTGACTGACTGCCTGGTCTGGCGGCCGGCCGAAGATGGCCGGTAGTGCACATGACGACGCAAGGAAGCTATTGCGCCAGTTCAATCCATTGATTCAAGGAGATACACATGGCTGCTGAAGACAAAGACCTCAATCGCGATCCCATTACCGATGAGCCGGGCTCGCATCCGGTAGGCACCGGCGTCGGTGCGACCGGCGGCGCTGTGGCAGGTGCTGCGGCCGGTACGCTTGCCGGTCCGGTGGGTGTTGCGGTGGGCGGCGCGATAGGTGCAGTCGCGGGCGGACTGGCCGGCAAGACTGCGGCGGAAGCCGCGAATCCCACGGCCGAGGAGGCGCACTGGCGCGAGCGCTACACGAGCGAGCCGTACTACGAACAAGGTCGCAGCTTCGACGACTATGCGCCGGCCTATCGCCTGGGCCTGGCCGGCCGCACACGCTATGAGGGCGACTGGGAGAGCGCCGAACCCGAGCTCGCATCCGAATGGGAGTCGGCGCGGGGCGGCTCCAGCCTGAGCTGGCCGCAGGCGCAGCCCGCCAGCCGCGCCGCCTGGGACCGCATCGAATCCCATCGCATGTCCGGCACCAGCCGCCCGAGCGGCGCCGCGGCCGCGGTGGGCGAAATGCAGAGCGCGGGCGACAACAGCGGCGACCGCGACGACGTCATCGACGTGCTGAACGAACTGATCGAAACCTGCAAGGACGGCGAGTATGGCTTCAATGCCTGCGCCGGACAGGCCACGCGGGCGGACCTGAAATCGGTGTTCATGCAGCGCGCCGACGATTGCCGCGGCGCCGCGCAGGAGCTGGCCGAGCAGGTCCGCAGCCTGGGCGGCAAGCCCGACGAAGGCGGCAGCGTCATGGGCGCCCTGGAGCGCGGCTGGGTCGCTATCCGGGCCAAGCTGTCCAGTTATGACGACAAGGCGGTACTGGAAGAATGCGAGCGCGGCGAAGACAACGCCTTGGCACGCTACCGCAAGGCGTTGAAGAAGCCGCTGCCCGCCGCCATCAAGCTGATCGTGGAGCGCCAGATGCAAGGCGCGCAGCGCAACCACGACCAGATCAAGATGCTGCGCGACCAGTTCCGCGCGTCCGCCTGACACTCAAGCGCCGGGGTCGAGCGGCTTCAGCATCGCCCCGGCGAGCGGCCGGCATTCGTGCCGGCCAGAAAGGCTGCAGCGCCATGGACGAGCGTTCCCACAACGGCCTCAGGACCTACCGCGAAAAGCGCAACTTCGACATCACGCCCGAGCCCGCGGCTGGAGGCGTGGCCAACGAGCAGGAACGTGCCTTCGTGATCCAGAAGCACTGGGCGACGCGGCTGCATTACGACCTGCGCCTGGAGCTCGAGGGGAACATGAAAAGCTGGGCCGTTCCCAAAGGCCCGAGTTTCGATCCGGCCGACAAGCGGATGGCCGTGCACGTGGAGGATCACCCGATCTCGTACAACAGCTTCGAGGGCGTGATTCCGCCCAAGCAGTACGGCGCGGGCAAGGTCATCATCTGGGACAAGGGCGTGTGGATTCCGCAGGAAGATCCGCACAAGGGCTATCGCGAGGGCAAGCTCAAGTTCGAGCTGCGCGGCCACAAGCTGCACGGACACTGGACCCTGGTGCGGATGAAAGGCCGCGGCGACGAGAAAGAGGAGCCCTGGTTACTGATCAAGGAAAAGGACAGCTATGCCCGCCCGGCTTCCGAATTCAGCGTGGTCGATGAAATGCCCGACAGCGTGAACCAGCTCGCGGACCGGCCGCCGCGCCCGGCCGCGGCCGCACCTGGCGCGGACAAGACAGCGGCAGCGGCGGCGAGCCCGCCGCAAGGCGCGCGAAAGGCCGCCTTGCCCGCGGCGCTGCAGCCCGAGCTTGCCACGCTGGTGGACAGCCCGCCGGAAGATGCCGAGAACTGGATTTACGAGATCAAGTTCGACGGCTACCGGATGCTCACACGCGTCGAGAATGGGGAGCTGCGCCTGCTCACCCGCAACGGCAACGACTGGACGGCCAAGCTGGCGCAACTGGCGCGCGCGCTGAAATCCATGGAGCTGCCTGACGGCTGGTACGACGGGGAAATCATCATGCCGGGCGATCGCGTGCCGGCCGATTTCCAGGCCTTGCAGGGCGCGTTCGATAGCGAGCGCACCGGCGACATCGTCTACTACCTGTTCGACCTGCCCTATTGCGCCGGCCATGACTTGCGCGACGTGCCGCTGCTGGAGCGCCGCGCCGTACTCGAGCGCATCGTGCAGCGCAAACCGCACCCGAAGGTGCGATTCAGCGCGGTGTTCGACGCCAGGGGCGAGGACGTGCTGGCGTCGGCCTGCGGCCTGGGCCTGGAAGGCGTGATCGCCAAGCGGAAGAACTCGGCCTACGTGTTGCGGCGCTCGTCGGATTGGGTCAAGCTCAAGTGCGGCCGGCGCCAGGAGTTCGTCATCGGCGGCTACACCGATCCGCAGGGCGCGCGCACCGGCATCGGTTCGTTGCTGCTGGGCGTGCATGACAAGGACGGAACGCTGCGCTATGCGGGCAACGTCGGCACCGGGTTCAACGAACAGGTGCTGCGCGACCTGCGCCGCACGCTCGATTCGCTGCGGGCCGAACGGAGCCCGTTTGCCGCCGAGGCGCCGATTCCGAAGAAGGCCCACTGGGTCAAACCCGAACTGGTGTGCGAAGTGGCATTCGGCGAATGGACGCGCGACGGCCGCATCCGGCATTCGGTATTCCACGGCCTGCGCGCCGACAAGCCGGCCGTGGCCGTCACGCACGAGGAGCCGCGACACGGCGCGCCGGTGGACAAGCTCGCCAAGTCAGCCAGGACCAGCGCCCGCGCCGGCGGTAAGGCGCGGAAGGAGCAACCGCAGGCGCCGCTCGTCACGCTTCCGCCGACGCCGCGCGTGAGCCATCCCGACCGGGTGATCGACCCGGCCACCGGAACCACGAAGATCGAGCTCGTGCGCTACTACGCGCTGGTAGCACCGCTGATGATGGAGCACCTCAAGGGCCGGCCGGTCGCGCTGGTACGCGCGCCCACGGGCATCGGCGGCGAGCTGTTCTTCCAGAAGCACGCGCAGCGCTATCGGATGCCGGGCATCGAGCAGCTCGACCCGGCCTTCTTTCCGGGCCATCCGCCGATGCTGGAAGTCGCCACCGCCGAGGGTCTGCTCTCGGCAGCGCAGATGAACGTGATCGAGTTCCACACCTGGAACGGCGTGAAGACAGCCATCGGCAAACCTGACCGCATGACGTTCGACCTGGATCCGGGAGAAGGCGTGCAATGGCGCCAGATGCAGGAGGCGGCGCAACTCGTCCACGGCTTCCTTACCGAGCTGGGGTTGGCGGGCTTCCTCAAGACCAGCGGCAGCAAGGGCCTGCATGTAGTGGTGCCGATCCGCCGGCAATTCGACTGGGACACCGTCAAGGATTTCTCCCAGGCCATCGTGCAGCACCTGGCGCGCACCATTCCGCAGCGCTTCGTCGCCAAGAGCGGCGCGCCCAATCGGGTGGGCAAGATCTTCATCGACTATTTGCGTAACGGATATGGCGCCACCACGGCGTCGGCGTGGTCGGCCCGCGCCCGGCCGGGCCTGGGAATCTCGGTGCCGGCGCGCTGGGACGAGCTCGAGCGCCTCAAGGGTGGGGACCACTGGAGTGTCGGCACGGTCCATACGCGCCTGGACGAGGGCAACAGTCCGTGGAATGACTACGAGGCGAGCCGCAAGCCCCTGACCTCGGCCATGAAAGCGCTGGGCTTCAACCCTTGAATGAGTTCAAGGCGTTACTGCATTCCCTTCGCCGCCCAGGGGATGACCAGGCGCAGGCACTGGCTGCCTTCGCGCTCCAGCTGCACTGACTCCGCCGCGGCCAGCGCCTGGACGTCGGCCCACGTCAGATTGCGGTACGGCGTTCCGGTCGAAAAACCCTTCTCACCCTCGGTGGGCCGCAACATGAGTGTGAGCACCAATGCAGCCGGGCGCGCTTCACCCGACAGCACAAGCTCGGCCGGCGGCGGCGTTTCATCGGTGAGGTGGATGATCGCCGCCGTCATGACATTGCGCATGGCCGAGCGGCCGATCTCGCCCGGCATCGTGGCTATTTCGTCGCGCACGGCATAACCGCGAAAAGTCAGGCTGGTCGCCAGCAGGCTGAGGCATTCACGCACTCCCTCGACCACCGCGGTGACGGCGCCCTCTTCCGGAGCGAGCCAGCTGACCACGTCCAGGCACGATTTGAGCGCCGCTCGCGCAAAGCCATTGATCTTGTGGGCGCTCGCGTGAATGTCACCCAGGGCGGGCTCAGGCGCGCGCAGCCGCCGATCCATCACCTCGTAGATCATCCCGATGGGCTGCAGGTTCACCACGAGATGGTGCCGCATCGAAGGCGCCAGCCGTCGCAGCAACGCGTAGCGCGCTGCTTCCGCCGATGTGGAAGCCGGCAGCGCTAGCGCAGGCTCTTGCGGTGTGGAGGCCATCGAACGGAAGGGTATTTCACGGCATGAGGCCTTGTCAACCTGCGTCACCGGCAGTAGTAAACCCGAATCATCGGGTCGCTGCCGTACACCAGTGCGAAGGAGTCGATGCACCCGCTCGCCGGGTCGCGCCCGTACACGGCTGCGAATCCGGGTGGGTTGCCGCCGCCGGGAATGTTCAGGAGCTGCAGGGGTGGGCCGAGCGCACCCACCAGCTCGGAATAGGAATGGTTCTTCCAGCGTGCGTTCATAGCCTGTTCACGCTCCCTGGGTGCATTGCCGCCGCGCGCAGCACCATCGTCGAGTGCCCACGGGAACTGGCAGCCGGCAACCGCCAACGCGATCACGGACACCAGTGGCTGGACGCGGCGCCTTGAAAAGCCGCTGATCGCGGTCCCGTATTCCCTCATTCGATACCCCCGATCGGCTTTTATATTGTGTGAGGCAGCTCGAGCATGAGAACGAATTCTGTTGCACGGCTCCTGCTCATGCGGGAATGACACTACGATCCGCGCACACCCTCTACCGGCTGAAACGCGCGCGATATATAGGCGATCAGCGCGTCGATATCTTTTTCCCCCAGCACCTGTTTCCACGCCGGCATCGAAGTCCCCGGCAGTCCGTCGGCGATCGACCGGGCCAGGCGCTCCCTGGTCATGCCCTGCATTTCCTGGCTGCTGGTCAGGTTGCGCGGGTGCGGCTGGAGGAAACTGCCGATCCAGCCCTTGGACGTGCCGTCGGCAGCATGGCAAAACGCGCAATTCTTCTGGAACAGGTTCTCGCCGCGCGACTCGAGCGCCGTCGGATTGCGCAGTGCCGGACGCTGGTCGTGGACAAGGTAGGCATCGGCCACGCGGGCGGCTCCGTCATGCCCCGGCGAGCGCACCGGCACGCTGCCGTCCGGCTGCGAAAACGTGTGCGTGGCGGGGCGCTGGGGATGCGCCGCCCCCTGGGGGGCCGAACGCGGCGTGTCCTGGTGGCAGCTGGTGCAGTAGGCGTCGCGCGGGTACGAGATCGCCCGCGTTTCCCACACTGCGCCAGCTTCGTCGACCCGGCCGTGGTCGTGGCAGGTGATGCAGGCGCTCAGGAACAGGCGCTTGCCGCGCTGCTGCTCGCGGTCCAGCTGCTCCCACGGGGTGTCGATCGCGATCTCGCCGCGGGCGAATGGAAATGCAATGCGGTTGCGCTCGTGGTCGGGCCAACCGTTTTCGACGGTGTGATAGCGCGTGTTCTGCGCGCGCTGCTCCATGAACTCGTGGCGCACGAAATCGGTCACGGCCTGCATCTCGGCGAGCGTGATGATCCCGGCGAACCCCTTCATCGCCGTGCCACTGCGACCATCGCGCACCGCGGCCAGCATCGCTTCGCGCGGCAAGGCGGCCGCCGGCGTCGCCGTGAAATCGCGCGGCTTGGGGCTCAGGTAAGTGGCGGCCAGGGTGCGTGCATCGCCCGAATAACCATGGCAGAAGTAGCAGCGGAAGTTATAGACCTTGCGGCCCAGTTCCAGCGTTTCGGCGCTCGCCGGCGCGCGCACCGGCACCCCCGGCGACTGCGACGCGATGGCCGCGATCGAGGGTGACGGCTGGTCGCCGCAGGCCGTCAGCGCCGCCGCGCCTGCCAGCGCCAGCACGGCCGCCGCGAGCCGGATCCGCTCCATCCGCTCAGGGACGCTTTGCCACATCGGCACCGGCTCCGGGCTGGATGAAAGAACGGAACACGTATTCGGAGACGTCGGCGATTTCCTGGGGTGAGAGCACCTTGTCCCAGGCGGGCATCTCGGTGCCGCGCTTGCCCGCCGCCACGCCGGCATAAATGGCCGGCCGGTTCAGCAGCGCGCGCGATTCGGCGCTCGTGAAGACGCGCGGTTTCGGATTGATGAAGTAGGCGCGCGGGCCCTGGCCGTCGCCTTTGACGCCATGGCAGGTGGCGCAGTTGGCGTCGTAGAACTTGCGGCCCGCCGTGGCATCGCCGTGCAGGCCCTGCGGCAGCGGCAGCTTCATGGCCGGGTTGGCGAGCGCCAACGGCGCCTTCTCCGGCGCCGGGCTGGGCGGCGGGCTCTGCGCGGCCGGCGTGGCAACACCGCGCGCGTGGGTGCCCGAAATACCCGCCATGGCGTCCACCCGCATGAACGAACCGCGAATGTAGTCGACCACGGCGGCGATGTCCTCGGCACTGAACTTCCCGCCGTAGGCGGACATCGCGGTGCCCGGACGGCCGCCGGCGACCGAGGCCAGCATCCGCTCGCGCGTCAGCTCGGCACGCGCTTGCGGCGCGGAAAAGTCGCGCGGCGCGGGCCGCAGGTTGGCGCTCGCCCACATCGATCCCGCGCCACGGTCGCCGTGGCACACCGAGCAGGTCCTGGCGTAGATCTGGCGGCCCCGGCTGGCGTCGGCCGCGACGCTCGCACGCATGAAGGTGTCGCGCACGTAGTCGACCACGCTGGCGATCTGGGCGTCGTTCAGCTGGGTCTTCCAGGCCATCATGGCCGTGCCGGGCACGCCGCCCTTGACGGCGGCCAGCATCCGCTCGCGTGTCAGCTCCTGCATGGCCTGGGGCGTCGTGAAATCGCGCGGCGGCGGGTTGAAGCTGCCGCGCGCGCGGCTTTGACCGTCACCGTTGTCGCCATGACAGACTGAACAGTAGTTGTGATACAGCGCCGCGGGCGTCTGCTGGGCTGCTGCCGCGCTACGGTCACCCGCATGCGCTGGCGCGGCGAGCCAGCTCGAGCACAACAACAGGAGGGCACCCAGCCAGGGCCGGCTCAAAAGCGGCGATCGTGAACCT
>DATNCB010000388.1:0-3300 GCA_035571715.1 Ramlibacter sp. | reverse complement strand
GCCCGAAGGGTTGGGCCTGCAAGGGGGCGCATGCGTTGTTACGGTCACGGGTCAAGCCGTCCAGGCTTGACCCGCGCCCGCGCCTAGCCTGCGCCCCCTTGCAGACCCAACGCAGACCCGTTTCTCTGCCGCGCAGGCTCCACGCGCGACTGCCGCTAACATGGAGCCTCTCGATTCGGGAGGTTGACCATGCGAATTGCCATTTGCTGTGCCGTGCTGGTGCTGCTGGCCGGCTGCTCCCTCTTGTCGCCCGAGGCTTTGACCTTCGATCCGGCCCGGCCCCCGCCGAAGGCCAGCCTGCCTGCCCCTGAGCTTGCCGCACTGACCGACCGCGTTGCCGAGCTGCAGTTGGAGCGCAATGAAATTCGGGCCCGAATTGCCGGCGAACCCGACATTTGGGGACGTCAACGCCTGTATGAGCAACTTCATGGAGTCGGGATGAGCTTGTCGCCGCTGGAACGCCGGCTCGCGATGTTCGCAGCCGCCCGATAGCCGGCGCGCTGTCCTACACATATGCGAACGCGTCCTACAACGTTCTGCTCACGCGCGCTCTAGATTGTCTTTGGCGGCCGAGAGCCGCCATTCAACTCAAGCATGTCAAGGACGAGCCATGCACCAATCGCCGCAGAAGCCGCTGACAAGGCGCCGCGACAAGTATTCCGGCCTCTTTTCCGAGTTCGATCTGTCAGATTCACAACCCGACCGCCGGGTTTATCGGGACAGCCCGCCCAAAGCCCGCAAATTCCAGCCACGCGACGAAGCGACACGCGAGGAGCGCTGGGACAAGCAGTACCTGGCCAAGTAGCAGCTCGGCCTGCGAGCGTCGTCTGCCGCAGGGTGCGCTGGCCGTCAGCTAGCCGCTGACCGCGTGGTCGCGCAAGTGGCCCTCAACAGCGCACGCCGTGATGATGCCGGCATACTGTCGAGCACAGCGGTCGGCACACCCACCTCGCTGGACGCAGTGTCCGCGCCCAGAAGGGTGCCCTTGCCGCTGGCTTGGGAAAAGTAGTCGGCGCTCGCCAAAGTGATGCGGTGGCGCTGGCAGTCGAATTGCGCGTGGGCGACGAATGAGCGATAGCGAAAACCAGCGCTGTGAGGCCGCAGCAGATCGAAGGTAACGCGGATGGCGCCTTCCCCGCCACGACCGCGCGCGCGCACCGTGTCCAGGTCGACTTCGACATGGGTCCCTCTCCCATCGACTCCCGGGCTTGCCACGGCAAACCACTGTTCTGCGCGGCCAGGAACGCCGAGCAGCAACCCTGCAACGAGAAAAAAGTACCTGATGCGCGTTTGCATTGTCGTCAGCCGGGCAGCGCTGCGCCGCCCGCGGGAAGAAGTTTTCGTGCGAGGCTGAGGCAAGTGTCGTGCCATGCTTGAGATACTCGGGTCCATGCAATTGCAGGACATTCTGTTTTCCCAAGGCTTCGGCACGCGCCGTGTCTGCGCCGGCCTGATCCAGCACGGCCATGTTGCCGTTGCCGGTCACTGTCTGACGGAGGCCACTGCGGAATTCCTGCCGCAGGGTCTGCGTTTTGTCGTCGACGACGTCGAGTGGGAATACTACGAGAAGGCTTACGTGATGCTGCACAAGCCTGCCGGAACCGAATGCTCTCGCAAGCCCTCCGCCTACCCCAGCATCTACACCTTGTTGCCGGCGCCCCTGCGGCAGCGGCCTCAGAAAGCGGCAGTGCAGGGTGTGCAGGCGGTGGGGCGGCTGGACCAGGACACGACCGGGCTGCTGCTGCTGACCGATGACGGCCAGTTCATCCATCGCATGAGCTCGCCACGGCACCACGTTCCCAAGATTTACGAAGTGGGGTTGAAGCATGTCATCGAGGAGCAGCAGCTTGAAGCTCTGCTGGAGGGAGTGGTCCTTGACGACGATCCGCGGCCGGTGCGTGCCGCTGCCTGCGAACGCGCCGGCGAGCGGCAATTGCGCCTGACGCTCACCGAAGGAAAGTACCACCAGGTCAAGCGAATGATCGCTGCCGTCGGCAACCGCGTTGAGGCGCTGCACCGCTCGCGCATCGGCGCGCTGGCGCTGCCCGCCGATCTGCTCCCGGGGCAGTGGCGTTGGCTCGGCTCCGCCGAATTGGCGTCGCTCGAGGCTTGACTCAAGGCAAGGGGGCCAGAAACTCCACCGTGAGCTGCAGGGTCCGCCCCGGCTGGTCCCGCTGCGGCGAATGTCCGCATCGCGGCAGTATTTGCCAGGAGAACGGACCGAGTGTCGGCGCGATTCCCTCGATCTGGTGCACCGTCCCGTAAGGGTCGTCCTCGCCCTGGATCGCGAATACGGGCGCTTCGATTCGCCGGCATTCAGTCCGGATGTCGAAGCCGCGGAAAGCGGGGCTGAGCCAGATGTCGTTCCACTGCCAGAACGCGCCATCCACGTCTGCGTGATAGCGCTCCAGCCGTTCACGCATGGACCCCGATTCGTACGCAATGCGCGCCTGCGCGATCGACTGCACGGACAGATCCTCGACGATCACATGCGGTGCCAGGACCACACAGGCTGTCACAGGGAAATGGCCGGCGTGAATCAGCGCGATGGTCGCGCCGTCGGAATGGCCCAGCAGCACGGGCTTCTCCACGTCGAGCACGCGAAGCAGCTCGGGCAGAACGTCCAGCGCCTCGCGATGCATGTAATCGGGCCCGAGGCGGCCTGCGCCGCGGACGTCGGGAATTGGATCGGAGCGGCCGTAACCACGCCGCGAATAGACGATCCCGTCCCGGCCGGCAGCGGCGCAGACACTGGCCGGCCAGTCGCGCCACATCGAGACCGAGCCGAGTCCCTCGTGCAAGAAGACAATGGGTGCCAGCTGCTGGCCCGCGGCACCCGGCAGGCGCTGCACTTCGAGGTGCACGCCACTGACTTTGACCATTTCCATGGGGACATGTTACGGGATAGCTCTTGCGTTTGCGGGCTGTTGCGCCGCGTTATGCTGGGCACATGGGCCTGTTCCTCGATTCATTCTGGCGCGCCGTGGCTTACTGCCTGCATCCGCGCGTGATCGCGCTGTCGTTCCTGCCGCTCGTGATCATGGTCGCGTTGTCGCTTGGGCTGGGCTATTTCTACTGGGACGCCGCGCTGCAGTGGGTGCGTGCGGCGCTCGAGTCGTCCGATCTCATGAACAGCGTCTGGGACTGGTTGCAGGGCGTGGGCGCCGGCAAGCTGAAGACGGTGGTGGCGCCGCTGATCGTGATCTTCGCGGTGACGCCGCTGATCGTGCTGCTGTCGCTGCTGGTCGTGGCCGCTCTCATGACGCCGGCGTTGACGCGCCTGGTGGCCGAGCGGCGCTT
>DATNCB010000387.1:0-2912 GCA_035571715.1 Ramlibacter sp. | reverse complement strand
AGCTTGCGGACGTCGTCGCAGGTAAGTTGGGCCACTGAGTATGGTACGGACATCGTTCCGAGGTTGTCCGCGATCATCTGCTGGACACCTGCTTGCATGGCTTCGAACGTCCCAGGGCCGAAGACCACGTTCCAGGATTTTTGTGCGGCCGTATGGCGATCGCCTTCATCGAGCTTGGCTCGCACAAAGCCCGCCAGCTTGGCCCAATTGCCGACCGAGCGTTCGGCCGTCGAGGCGTCCACCAGCGTTTCGAGCCCGGACGGCTCCTCCAGGATCAGCGTGCGGATCGCGTCAGGCGCCTGCACCGCCGCGTTGAACGCGACGCCCCCTCCGCGGGAATGACCCAGCAGGTGCACCTTGCCGAGGCCGAGCGCCTTGATGAACGCGACGACGTCGGCCGCCTGCTGCTGCACTGTGTAGGCCCCTCCCTTGCCGTCCCAGGGCTCCGGGAAGTGATGCCGGACGCTCACCGCGATCGCGCGGTTTGTCTTGGCCAGGGCCTCTACTTGCGGCGCGAACAGCCGGAAGTCCACCCAGGCGCCGTGGATAAGGATCACCGGCGTGCCCGTGCCCGCTTCGTGGTACGCCATGGGATAGCCGTTGACCTCGACAGTTTTCACGCCGTCCGGGACCTCCCACTTCAGGGGCGTCGAGCCTTGCGCAAGCAGGGGCTGTGTGCTCGCAATAAGGAGACCGGCGGCGAGGAATGCCAGTCCCCGCGCGACGCGCATTGTGCCTCTTTCCATCATTTGCTCCTTTCGATCCGCCCACGACAGCGTCCGGCCGATGTGGCGCACGCCCAGGGCGGGCGTCCTGCGGCAGTATTTATTGCGCATCCCGCAGGCGCTGCTTTGTCGCTAGTCAAAGTCCGGCCCGATCGGGATTGGGGATTTCAGCAGTGGCGCAACTGCGAACCCGACTTTCACGGCCCCAGGCATTGGGGGTGGGGGCCCACCAGGACGTCAGGAACGCCTGGACTTCGGCGGCTCCATGTCGCGCGGGTGCAGAAGGTTTAGTGTTTCTGTCTTGAGAGCTCGAGAGGGAGAGCAACTGAGGAAATGCGAACCTCAGAAATTGACTGTGAACTTACTTCGTAGCGCCTATTGATGATGTGAGTCTGTACTGTGAGGCATAGCATTCATCCGATGTTGGGAAGGCAACGCCGCGCAAACCGGGTAGGGTTTGTAGTGGGCGCGGGAATTTCATCGTACGTGTGCTGTCGGGTCAACTCGGTTCTCTCTTAATTCAATGGGGGCATCATGAATTCGTTCCGTAGGACTAACGCGCTCTTGGGTTGTACGGGCCTAATAGGTGCTGTTCTGACGCTGACTCCGCTGGCCGCTTCGGCGCAGAACGCCCCGCTGTCGCATGTGGCAAATCCGGGTGTCTACAAAGTACTCACCGAGAACGATCAGTTTCGCATGGTCCTCGCCACTTGGAAGCCCGGGCAGCGCGACGAGTTCCACTCGCACCCTGCAAACGCAACGTACGCTCTGACCGCGTGCAACGTGCGCCTCTATGGGCCGGACAACAAGGTTCTAGGTGAAGGCCAGAGGGCGTCGGGATCGGTCGGTTTGCAGGCTCCCATACCCTCCCATTCATTCGAGAATGCTGGCACGAGCGACTGTCAGATTCTGATTGTGGAACGCAAGTAGCGCGTTGATCAGCACGTTGCGCATTGGGCGCGTGTCCATAGCGCCCAGCGCCGGCGCGCGTTCCCTCGTCGAACCGCCTCGCGGATTGCCGGGGTGGGCGGACAGGTCCATCGAACATCTGGCCTCGGCAACTTTGCTGTGCGACTGGCCGCGATCAGCGCACGGGCGAATACGCTGCGCAATACGAACACCAACGGCGCTGTACAGGTCCACAGCATCTGGCGTTCGCGGACCGAACAGCAGTCATTCGGAAAACGCGCATGAAAACGAACCGTGTCGCAGGCATAGAGACGTTCCGTCGATCGGCTCGACCCGCAATCCACGTTGGCGCGCCAGCCTGGATCCCGGATCAGGTCCGGGATGACAAACTATCCAAGCTAGCGCGTTTTCTCTTTCTCGACGTACGGTTCGACCAGGACCGCCTCCATCGAGTAGCCGCTCGCGCCCATCGCGGTGCTCGACCGAAGCGTGGTGATGCGCCCGCTGACCCAGACCGGCTCCATCATCCGCACGTCCTTGCTCGGCTCGCGCAGCTTGATGTCGATGATCTGGTTGGCCGGCGGCGGCGGCGTGTGGATGCAGGCGCCGAAGTACGGCACCAGCAGGAACTCGCGCATGCCCGATTTGGTTTCGTCGATCGGCACCACATAGCCGGGAATACGGATCGCCTGCTTGTCCAGCGCATTGTTGGTCGGCGCGTTGTCCCACGTTTCACGCATTTCGCGCAGCAATTCCATTGCGCGCGGATCGCTGTCCTGCATGGCGCTGAAATTGGCATCGCGGAATTTCTTGATCGGGTCCCAGTCCTTGGGCACCAGTTCTTCCCAGTCGGCGTTCCGGTAAACGATCACCTGTGAGCCATGTGCACCGCCCGGCGCACTGGGGCGCAGGAGCAAGTACGAAGTCGCCGCGGCGCAGGCAGCGACGGAGACGAGGACGATCGGAAAAGTCCAGCGGTGCAGGGACATGGTTCAGGTTCTCGGAGACAGGCCGTCAGCGAGCGACAGCCGGTAGGCCCGCCAGCCGGGCACCAAGCTTGCCAGCAGGCCGGTAGCGACCACGCCTGCCAGCAACAGCCATTGGGACATCGCCGGCGCCGAAAGGTTCAGTGCGATGCCGAAATGGGACTGGATCGCCGGTCCCGCCAGGACGATCAGCAGGGTTGTGGCCAGCACGCCGATGCCGGCCCCGAGCAGCGTGATCAGCGCGCCTTCGCCCGCCAGCAGCAGCAGCACATGGCGCGGGCCCGCGCCGACG
>DATNCB010000386.1:0-2078 GCA_035571715.1 Ramlibacter sp. | reverse complement strand
GCAGGCCGGTCTGGGCGGCCACCGTCATCACCGGGACCAGACCGGCGCACGACACGAGATGGTCGTCATCGAAGCGCGCCGACGCCGAGGTGAACCTATGCGACACTTGCACCGGAAGTGCCTTTCTGAACTGGTCCGATTGATGCCTGAAGAACACCAATCATCCCAGCTCAAAGGGCACTTTCCTCATATCAACACCCCGACGCCCACACGTTTAGTCAGTGGATCGAGGCTGATATGTAGGGACGGTTTGTCAAGTGGACAGGCCGAATTGGCCCTGATTTTGTTGCAGGGCGCGGGATCTCACTGTTCCCCCGGTGGCTGCTATTGGTTGGACGTCGCGCGGCTGGCCGAGGTCAAGGCTGGGCCGTAAGGCCCCACCCCGGAGGGGCTTGGCCTTGACGGCGGCGACGGCGACGTCATTGTGTTGCAGCTATGGGGGAACGGGGATCGGGGAGGACCGTGGGGGATCGAGGTCGAGGTCAGCGTGTCGTTTCGCGACGCGTGGTCAAGGCTGAAATGCGCGGGTTGGTTACCGCAGGACCGGGTGTTCGGCCGGGAGCGTAGCGCGGGTCTAAGGACGAGCGTGGCCAGGGCACCTCCGGGGGGCCACCGGTTACTCATAGCCTCGGGGCGCGTTGCTCCTCGCGCTGTTGGCCTTCGACGATTCGATCCCTCCACGGTCGGCTCGGGGCCGGGGGTTTCTAGTCGGGCAGCACCGCCAGCGACCAGCACCAGCCGGCAAGTTCGCGGGCGACCGCGACGTTGGCGATCACCGCTCGTTTCCTGCGCAGGTTTAATCCGACCCAGCGGGCATGCAAGCGCTGGTTGCCGGCATGGGCACGGGCACGGGCCGCGGCCGGGGCCTGATCCCAACGGTGCCTGAGTACCGGTCCGGGCCGGTAGGTGCTGCGGTGGTGCCAGGCGGCTTCCACCAGCAACCGCCGCACGTGGGTGTTACCGGTCTTGGTGATCGCGCCCTGCGTCCGGCTGGTTCCCGAGGAATACTCGCTGGGAACCAGCCCCAGATAGGCGCCGATGCTCGCGCCGGTGAAGCGGTCCCAGTCGCCGATCTCGACCGCCAGCGCGAACCCGGTCAACGTCGAGATGCCACGCAGACATGCCAGCCGTCGCGTCAGCGGGCTGAACTCGCTGTCAGCGGCCAGCGCGGTGATCTTCTCATCGAGGCGGGCACGCCGCGCGGTGGCCAGCACCACCGCCTCGTAGGCATCCTCGAACGCGGACTGTGTGGGCGCGGCGTCGAATCGCTGGTGGTGCAGCCACCGGTCATGGCGTTCGGTCCACGCTTTACCGTCGTAGTAGACGATCCCGTGACGCAGCAACAATTTCGACAACCGATGTCGGGCCCGCATCAAATCCGCTCGGGCGGCTTCGCGGATGCGGACCAGATCCCGGGCAGCCTCCTCGGCCGCACTCGGAATCCGCACCGGCACAACCTCGTCCAACCGCAACAACCGCGCCAAATTCAATGCGTCGCGCGCATCGGTTTTCACCCGATCACCAGCCGGGCGAAGCAGCTTGGATGACGCCGCGACCTGGCATCGCAGCCCCACCGCCGACAACGCCCGCGCCAACCCGAAACCCGTCGGACCGGCTTCATAGACCACCGCGCACGGGCCCGGCAGCTTGCCCACCCACTCGATGACCTCCGCGTGCGACGGTGTCAACCGCGCCCGAAACACCTCGCCGCTTCGCCCATCGATCGCCGCCGCGACAACCGAACGCGCGTGCACATCCAGACCAACGCTCGTACGCTCGCAAAACACCGGGGCCTCCTTCACAACCTGTCGGAAAGGCCGAGCACGGAACCGCGCTCGGTAACCCACGAGATTGCGTGAGCGAGGCCCCGGCCAGCAACTACTCCATTCCGCGAGTAGTCACCACATACGGTCTAAACAACCTCCACCGCTTATCTGTAAGAATCGGCTCGATGCCGAGTTCTAGCTGGTGAGCTTGTCTACTACATGTGTACGACGCGAAGAGAATCAGGCTGCGCCGTCTATATGTCACCGACGTGGGAGCGGCGCCGTGCACATGATGTAGGGCAGCGCCCGGCG
>DATNCB010000385.1:0-2221 GCA_035571715.1 Ramlibacter sp. | reverse complement strand
CCGGTGGGCCAGGCCACCATGAAATCCGGCGAATGAAAGCCGCCCGCCGCCATGGCCATGGCGCCCAGGCCGTAGCCCTTGCGCAGCACGACGCCGAAGAACGGCACGCGCAGATGCGCCGCGGCGACGAACATGCGGCTGACATGGCGCACCTGGGCCTGCTGCTCGATGTCGGGCCCGACCATGAAGCCCGGCGTGTCGACGAGGCTCACCAGCGGCAGGCCGTGCACGTTGCAAAGCTGCATGAAGCGCGCCGCCTTGTCGGCGGCATCGGCGTCGATCGCGCCGCCCAGGTGCAGCGGATTGCTGGCCAGCAGGCCCACCGGCCGGCCTTCGATGCGCGCCAGCGCCGTGTGGATGCCCAGGCCGAACCCGGCGCGAAGCTCCAGCAGCGAGCCGCTGTCGGCCAGCCCGATCATGGCGGCGCGCGTGTCGTAGACGCGCAGCCGGTTTTCCGGCACGACATCGCGCAGCCTTTCCTGGGGCGGCGCAAGGTAGGAAGTCACCGCACCCTGGAAGAACGACAGGTATTGCCGGGCGGCGGCGACGGCCGCGGCCTCGTCGTCCACCAGCAGGTCGATCACGCCGTTGCCGTGCTGCACGTCACTCGGCCCGATCTGCTCCGGCTTGAAGACGCCCAAACCGCCGCCTTCGACCATGGCCGGCCCGCCCATGCCGATATTGCTGCTGCGGGTTGCGATGATCACGTCGCTGCATCCCAGCAGCGCCGCGTTGCCGGCGAAGCAGCGGCCCGAGACGATGCCGATCACCGGCGCCACGCCGTTCATTCGCGCGTAGCTGGCGAATGTGGTCACGTGCAGGCCGGCGACGATCGGCATGTCGGTGTCGCCGGGCCGCCCGCCGCCGCCTTCGGCGAACAGCACGACCGGCAACCGGTTTTCCAGAGCGATGCCGAGCATGCGGTCGGTCTTCTGGTGGTTGCGCATGCCCTGCGTGCCGGCCAGCACGGTGGCGTCGTAGGCCATCACGACGGCGCGCGATCGCTCCGGACCGAACAGCTCGCCGTTGATGCTGCCGATGCCAGTGACCATGCCGTCCGCCGGCGTGTTGCGCATGAGGTCTTCCGCGCTGCGGCGGCTGCGCTGCGCGGCCACCGCCAGCGCGCCGTATTCGATGAAAGAACCGGCGTCGCACAGATCGGCGATGTTCTCGCGCGCCGTGCGCTGTCCCAGCTGGTGGCGCCGCGCCGCGGCGTCCGGGCGCGCCGAGTCGAGCACGAGCGCGTGACGATCGATGGTGCGCTGCAGGTCGGGGCGGTGCGATACGCTGCCTGGCGCTGCGGCGGCCGCGCTTATCGCCGCTTCCGGCGATGCCGACGCGTGCGCGCCGGGCGCAGCTGGCTGCGTCACCATCAGCACGTCGCCCTTGTCGACCGTTTCACCGGCAGCGAAGAACAGTTGGCGCACCTGGCCGGCTGCAGCGGCGCGCACCTCGTGCTCCATCTTCATGGCTTCGAGGATCACGACGACGTCGCCGGCGCGGACGGTGTCGCCGGGGCCGACCAGCCATTGCACCAGCTGAGCCTGGAGCGGAGCGCGCAATTCTGACATCCGGCGATTGTGGATCAGCCGCCAGTGCGTCGCCCGTCAACCGGGTGACAATGAGGGATGGCTTCGCTGGTCCCGCTGATCGAATTGCTGCGCGGCGGCACGCTCGAGTGCGTGCACTTCGGCGCCGTGGCGGTGGCCGACGCGCAGGGCAAGCTCGTCGCCAGCGCGGGCGATCCGCAGTGGGTCAGCTTTTCGCGCTCGACGCTGAAAGCGCTGCAGGCGCTGCCGTTCGTGCAGGGCGGCGGGCCCCAGGCGTTCGGCTTTTCGAGCGAGAACGTCGCCATGATGTGCGCGAGCCACAGCGGCGAGCCCATGCATGTCGCACAGGTCGACGACATGCTGGGCAAGGCGGGCCTGGCGTACAAGACGCTGCAATGCGGCTGCCATGTGCCGCTGTTCGCCGAGGCCGGCGTCGCGCCCGCGCCGGCGCCCGGCAGCTACGACGAACGCCACAACAACTGCAGCGGCAAGCACTCGGGCTTCCTGGCCTGTTGCGTACAGCACGGCTGGCCGGTGGGCAATTACCTGGCGCCCGGCCATCCGTTGCAGCAGGCGATCCGGCGCGACGTGGCGAGCGCCGTGGGGCTGGCGCCCGAGGCGCTGAAGATCGGCGTGGACGGCTGCTCCGCCCCCAACTACGCGATGCCGCT
>DATNCB010000384.1:0-3759 GCA_035571715.1 Ramlibacter sp. | reverse complement strand
TCATCGGGCGACTTGATGTATTCGTCGCTGTCGGCGTTGATGGTTCCGTCGCGGTCGAGGATCACGAGTTTCATGACAACCTCATCATGTCACAAGGCGCGAGAGATCGGCCACCCGGTTCATGGCCTGGTGCAGGGTGGCCAGCAATCCCAATCGGTTCAGCCGCAGGTCGGCCTCTTCGGCATTGACCATCACGCCGTCGAAGAAGGCATCAACCGGCCCGCGCAAGGCGGCCAGCGTCTGCAGCGAGCCGGTGTAGTCGCCGGACTCGAACTGCGAAGCGGCCCTGGGTGTGACAGCGCGCATGCCGGCGAACAGCGCCTGCTCAGCTGGCTCTTTCAGCAGAATCTCGCTCACATGCGGATCGACTGCGCCGTCGGCCTTCTTCAGGATGTTGCCGATACGCTTGTTGGCCGCGGCCAGCGCCGACGCTTCCGGCAAGGCCGCGAATGCGCGTACGGCGGCCAGCCGCTTGGCGACATCGCCCAGGCGCTGCGGCCGCAATGCCAGCACCGCGTCGACCTCCTGCGCGCTGTAGCCCTGCTCGCGCAGCGTTCCGGCGAGGCGCTCGTAGATGAAATCCGACAACGCGGCTGCGGTCTTGGGATCGGCCTGTGGAAACAGCGCCGCGGCCTGGCCGATCAATTCATCGAGGGCCAGCGGCAGGTCCTTTTCCATCAGCATCCGCACGATGCCCAGCGCGTGGCGGCGCAGCGCGAACGGATCCTTGTCGCCGGTGGGCGATTGGCCGACCGAAAACAAGCCGGCCAGAGTCTCGAGCTTGTCGGCCAGCGCGATCACGATACCGGTCATGTTGCGCGGCAACTCGTCGCCGGCAAAGCGCGGCTTGTAATGGTCCTCGATCGCGTCGGCAATCTCCTGGCCGAGGCCATCATTGAGCGCGTAGTAGCGGCCCATGATGCCCTGCAACTCGGGGAACTCGCCCACCATGTCCGTCAGCAGGTCAGCCTTGGCGAGCTGCGCGGCCTGGTCGGCTTGCGCCGCAAGAGCGTCGCTGCCGAGCTGCGCGCCAATCACTTTGGCGATGGCCCGCACCCGCTCGACCCGCTCGCCCTGCGTGCCCAGCTTGTTGTGATAGACCACTTTGGCCAGGCCTGCCACGCGGGCGGCCAGCGGCTTCTTGCGGTCCTGGTCGAAAAAGAATTTGGCATCGGCCAGGCGCGGGCGGATCACGCGCTCGTTGCCGCCGATCACTGCCCCCGCATCGGCGGGGCGGATGTTGCTCACGACCAGGAACTTGTTGGTCAGTTTTCCGTGGGCGTCCAGCAGCGGGAAATATTTCTGGTTGGCTTTCATCGTGAGAATCAGGCATTCCTGCGGCACCTGCAGGAACTCGTTCTCGAATTCGCAAACCAGCACGTTCGGGCGCTCCACCAACGCAGTGACTTCATCGAGGAGGGCCTCGTCTTGGATCGCCCGCGCGCTGCCGACCTTGGCAGCGGCCTCGGCCAGCTGGCGCACGATCTCGGCGCGGCGGGCCGCGAAGCTGGCGATCACCGCGCCTTCGCTCTCGAGGGTGGCCGCGTAACTGTCGGCACTTTCCAGCCGCACCGGATCGACGGCGGCTTCGAAGCGATGGCCGTGCGTCGTCTTGCCGGCCATCAGGCCCAGCAGTTCGACCGGCACCACCTGGCTGCCATGCAGGGCCACCAGCGAATGCGCTGGCCGCACAAACTTGACGTCGGTCCAGCCGTCGGCCAACTGGTACGTCATCACCTTGGGGATCGGCAGCCTGGCCAGGCTTTCGTTCAGCGCCCGCTGAAGGCCTTCGGCCAATGTCGCGCCCTTGACGGTACTGTCGTAGAACAAGGCTTCGGCTTTCCCGTCGACGGCCCGCTTCAGGCCCGGCACCGCCGATGCATCGGCACCAACCGACTGCAGCTTTTTCAGGAGCGCCGGCGTCGCGGCGCCGGAGGCATCTAGCCCCACGCTCACGGGCATGAGCTTTTGCGACACGGATTTGTCGGCTGCCTGCGCCGCCACCTGCGTCACGTGCGCGGCCAGCCGGCGAGGCGAAGCGAAAGAGGTCAGCTGCGACTGCGGCGAAGCCAGCCCCTGTATCTTCAACTGGTCGAACACGACAGCGGCGAAAGCTTCGCCCAGCTTCTTCAGCGCCTTGGGCGGCAGCTCTTCGACGAAGAGTTCGACCAACAGGTTTTGCGTGGCCATTCTCACGCCGCCTTCTTGTGCATCTGTGCCACCCACTCACGCGGCGCCATCGGGAAACCCAGGCGTTCGCGGCTGTCGTAATAACTCTGGGCAACGCTGCGCGCGAGGTTGCGAATGCGGCCGATGTACGCTGCGCGTTCCGTGACGCTGATTGCGCCGCGCGCATCCAGCAGGTTGAAGCTGTGCGCCGCCTTGAGCACCTGCTCGTACGCCGGCAGCGCGAGCTGCTGCTCCATCAGGTTTTTGGCTTGCTTCTCGTGCGCGGTGAAAGCGGTGAACAGAAACTGCGCGTCGCTGTGCTCGAAGTTGTAGGCCGACTGCTCTTTCTCGTTCTGCAGGTAGACGTCGCCATAGCTCAGGCCTTCGGTCCACTTCAGGTCGTAGACGTTGTCCACCTCCTGCAGGTACATGGCCAGGCGCTCCAGGCCGTAGGTGATCTCGCCGGTGATCGGCTTGCAGTCGATGCCGCCGACCTGCTGGAAATAGGTGAACTGGGTGACCTCCATGCCGTTGAGCCAGACTTCCCAGCCCAGGCCCCAGGCGCCGAGCGTGGGGTTTTCCCAATCGTCTTCGACAAAGCGGATGTCGTTTTTCTTCAGGTCGAACCCCAGCGCTTCGAGGGAGCCCAGGTACAGCTCCAGGATGTCCGCCGGCGCCGGCTTGAGCACGACCTGGTACTGGTAGTAATGCTGCAGGCGGTTCGGGTTCTCGCCATAGCGGCCGTCCTTGGGACGGCGACTCGGCTGCACATAGCCCGCTTTCCAGGGCTCGGGGCCGAGTGCGCGCAGGAATGTGGCGGTGTGCGAGGTGCCTGCGCCGACTTCCATGTCGTAGGGCTGCAGCAGCGCGCAGCCTTGCTGGTCCCAATAGGACTGCAATTTCAGGATGATTTGCTGGAAGGTCAACATGGCGGGCACGAGCACAAACCGTTGATTTTACGGTTACGTCTCCCTCCCCCGCCACCATGCCAGCGCGACGATCGCCAGCGCGAGCAGCCACCAGGGCCACAGCCCCAGGCGCGATACCCACCATGCATAGGGTGTGATGACGGTGCGGCCCTCGACCTCGCCGGCCAGCACGCCGCGGGTGTGGCGCGGCAGCGCGGCGGCGACTCGGCCTCGATGGTCGATGATCACGGTGGCGCCGGTGTTGGTGGCGCGAATCATCGGCCGCTCGAACTCCAGCGCCCGCATCCGGCTGATCTGAAGGTGCTGGTCGATCGCCACCGTATTGCCGAACCAGCCGATGTTGCTGACGTTGACCAGGATGGTGGGCGCGCGCGCGGGGTTGGCGAACTGCGCCGCCAGTTCCTCGCCGAACAGGTCTTCGTAGCAGATGTTGGGCGCCAGGCGCTGCCCGTGCCACTCGAACGGGCTCTGGCCGATGGGGCCGCGGTTGAAGTCGCCCAGAGGGATGTTCATCAGATCGGTGAACCACCTGAAGAGCGGCGGGATGAATTCGCCGAACGGCACCAGGTGATGCTTGTCGTACCGGTAGGGTTCCGCGTTCGGCTTCAGGCCGATCACCGAATTGGTATAGCCCTCCTTCATGCTGCCCAACGGGATGCCG
>DATNCB010000383.1:0-2212 GCA_035571715.1 Ramlibacter sp. | reverse complement strand
TTGCGCGCTGCTGCCGGCGGCAACCAGGATGGCCGCCATTTGCGACCGCAGTGCCGCGGCTTGATAGATTTTCGACATGCTCACATCACCGCGCCGACCTGCCAGGGCACGAATTCGTTCTGGCCGTAGCCGTGCTTTTCGCTCTTGGACAACTCGCCCGACGCAGTGGCCAGTACCAGCTGGAAGATGCGCTGGCCCATCTCCTGGATCGACGCCTTGCCGTCGATGATCTCGCCGCAGTTGATGTCCATGTCCTCTTCCTGCCGCTGCCACAACGCCGAATTGGTCGCCAGCTTCAGCGAAGGCGAAGGGGCGCAGCCATAGGCGGAGCCGCGGCCGGTGGTAAAGCAGATCATGTTCGCGCCGCCCGCCACCTGGCCGGTCGCGCTGACCGGGTCGTAGCCGGGCGTGTCCATGTAGACGAAGCCCCGGTCCTTCACTGGCTCGGCGTATTCGTACACGGCCTGGAGATTGGTCGTGCCGCCCTTTGCGACCGCACCGAGAGATTTTTCGAGGATCGTGGTCAAGCCGCCGGCCTTGTTGCCGGGCGAGGGATTGTTGTTCATCTCGCCTTCGTTGACCTTGGTGTAGTGCTCCCACCATTTGATGCGCTGGATCAGCTTCTCGCCGATTTCGCGCCGGCTGGCGCGCCGCGTCAACAGGTGCTCGGCGCCGTAGATCTCGGGCGTTTCCGAAAGAATCGCGGTGCCCCCGTGCGCCACCAGCAGGTCCACCGCCGCTCCGAGCGCGGGGTTGGCGCTGATGCCGGAGTAGCCGTCCGAGCCGCCGCATTGCAGGCCGATCGTGATGTGCGCTGCGCTGCACGGCTCGCGCTTGACGGCGTTGGCCTTCGGCAGCATTTCCTTGATCAGTGCCACGCCTTTCTCGACGGTCTTGCGCGTGCCCCCGGTGTCCTGGATGTTGAAGACCTTGAGCGTGTCGCCCTCGCGCAGCGAACTGTGCGCGAGCCACGCGTTGATCTGGTTGGCCTCGCAGCCCAGTCCCACCACCAGCACGCCCCAGAAGTTGGTGTGGGTCGCGTAGCCGGCGAGGGTGCGCTCCAGGATCTGCATGCCCAGGCCTTCACTGGCCATGCCGCAGCCGGTGCCGTGGGTCAGCGCGACCACGCCGTCGATGTTGGGGAAGGCGGCCAGTGCCTCGGGGTGGTTCTGCCGTGAGAAGTAATCGGCGATCGCGCGCGCCGCCGTCGCCGAGCAATTCACGCTGGACAGGACGCCGATGTAGTTGCGTGTCGCCACGCGGCCATCGGATCGTCTGATGCCCATGAAAGTGGCCTCGCGGCGGGGCGGCTCAGGCTTGACGTCGGCGCCGAAAGCGTAGTCGCGCTCGAAGTCGCCCATCACCAGGTTGTGCGTGTGCACGTGTTCGCCGGCAGCGATCGGCTTGCTGGCGAACCCGATGATCTGGTTGTAGCGGCGCACCGGTTCGCCTTGCGCGATGGAACGCGTGGCGACTTTATGGCCAGCGGGGATCAGGCCCTTGATCACGACGTTTTCGGCCGTGCTGCCGCCGACGAGTTGCGTTCTGGCGATCAGGACATCGTCCTGGGGATGGAGGCGGATGAAGGGAGTCATAAGACCGGGTATGTCGGAACAGTTAGAAAAACATTTTCGGCAACCAAAGCACCACCTTGGGCACATAAGTGATGATGATCAGCGATGCGAGCAGAGGCACGAGCCAAGGCAGGATCGCGATGGTGGTCCGCTCGACCGACAGCTTGGCCACGCGCGCCAGGACGAACAGCACCATCCCCATCGGTGGGTGCAACAGGCCGATCATCAGGTTGAGCACCATCACCAGCCCGAAGTGAACCAGGTCGATGCCCAGCTTCTGGCAGATCGGAACCAGGATCGGCACCAGGATCGTGATGGCGGCCGTGGGCTCCAGGAAACAGCCGACGAACAGCATCAACAGGTTCGCCATCAACAGGAACATCCAGGGCTTGTCGGTGACCGCCAGCACCCAAGCTGCGATATCCGCCGTGACACCGGTGGCCGTGAGCATCCAGCCGAAGATGCTGGCCGCTGCCACGATGAACAGCACGGTGGACGTGGTCTCCACGGTATCGAGGCACACCTTGACGAACATCTTCCAGGTGAGCGTCTTGTACCAGGCCAGTCCCAGCA
This sequence comes from Ramlibacter sp., assembly GCA_035571715.1. GTDB lineage: Bacteria > Pseudomonadota > Gammaproteobacteria > Burkholderiales > Burkholderiaceae_C > Ramlibacter. Next base: position 65 of record DATNCB010000383.1, on the reverse strand, counting down.
CCATCGCCCAGATGCAGGCCGCGATCGCGCCTTCGGTCGGCGTGAACAGGCCCGTGGTCATGCCC
>DATNCB010000382.1:0-1268 GCA_035571715.1 Ramlibacter sp. | reverse complement strand
GGGCGGCCCGGGCAAGGACACCGCCATCCTGGTGTACAAGGTCTACTACGACGGCTTCAAGGCGCTGGACATCGGCGGCTCCGCGGCGCAGTCGGTGGTCCTGATGGCCATCGTCATCGTCCTGACGGTGCTGCAATTCCGTTTCGTCGAGAAGCGGGTCAACTACTGAGATCAAACGGATGGTAGAACGCCGGCCCGGCCTCACCCTTCTGACGCACCTTGTCCTGCTATTGGGCGTGCTGATCGTGGCGCTGCCCGTGTACATCACGTTCGTGGCTTCCACCCACAGCAACGACGACATCATCCACCCGCCCATGCCGCTCACGATCGGCAAGCAGCTGGTGGAGAACTACGACGCCGTCCTCAACGGCACCCAGGGCGGAGGCGGATCGAAGGCGCCGGTGGCTCGCATGATGATGGTGAGCCTCATCAGCGCGCTCACGATCTCGCTCGGCAAGATCGCGATCTCGCTGTTGTCGGCCTTCGCGCTTGTTTATTTCCGATTCCCTCTGCGCAGGACGTTTTTCTGGGCAATTTTCGTGACGCTCATGCTCCCGGTGGAGGTACGCATCATCCCGACCTACCAGGTCGTGTCGAACCTCGGGATGCTGAACACGTACGCGGGGTTGACGATTCCGCTGATCGCTTCGGCCACGGCCACGTTCCTGTTCCGCCAGTTCTTCCTGACTGTCCCGGACGAACTGGCCGAGGCGGCGCGGATGGACGGCGCAGGCCCGATGCGCTTCTTCAAGGACGTCTTGCTGCCGCTGTCGAAGACTTCCATGGCCGCGCTGTTCGTCATCCAGTTCATCTACGGCTGGAACCAGTACCTGTGGCCCTTGCTGGTGACAACGCACGAAGACATGTACCCGGTGGTGATCGGCATCAAGCGCATGATCTCGGGCGGGGACGCGCAAACCGAGTGGGGGGCGGTCATGGCCACCGCCATGCTCGCCATGCTGCCGCCGGCCGTTGTGGTGATGCTCATGCAGAAATGGTTCGTCAAGGGGCTGGTGGACACGGAAAAGTAGCGGACTAGATATGGCCTCAATACAACTCAAGAACGTCATCAAGCGCTACGGCAAGGGCAAGCACGAACTGCAGGTCATCCACGGGGTCAACGCGGAGGTCGCGGACCGCGAGTTCATCGTCATCGTCGGTCCTTCAGGCTGCGGCAAGTCCACGCTCCTGCGCATGGTGGCCGGCCTGGAGGAGATTACCGAAGGCGAAATTTCCATAGGGGGCCGGGTCGTCAACAACCTCGAACC
>DATNCB010000381.1:0-6893 GCA_035571715.1 Ramlibacter sp. | reverse complement strand
TCTCGCGCAGCCGGAATCCTGTGCGGGCGTTGCGCAATAAAAGCGACTTTCGCCTACATGCTCGGCGGCCCATAGGTACGCCAGCGAACGGACCGGGTCTGAAGCGGCGCGCACTGTGCGTGTGTGGTTCGCCGCGTTCCGAAGCCTTGCCGGCGGCGGTGGCCTTTTAATCGACTCGCATTAATTGGGGCTTCCATGCATACCACTCTTAACAAGCTGCGTTCGCGCCTGATTGTCCTGGTTGCCGTTGCGGCCACCGGCTGCCAGAGCGCCATTCCGTTGCCGGGCGCCGTTGCTGCCGGGCCGACGGAGCCGGCTCGCAGCGCCTGCCAGAAGGCCGATTCCATGTGGAACGACAAGATCCTCGTGTCGCGCTACCCGACCTTGCCGCCACTGACCAGTCCCGGGCTGCTCGACTTGCTTACGCTGACAACCGGGGATTTTTCAGTCAAGGCGTTGTCGGCCGGGGGCGATGAACTGGAAGCAGGTCGCAACAAGCTGATTCATTCCTTTGGCGCGGAGGCGCGCCTGCGACTGGTCATCAGCGACGGAGCTGGCGCCGGCTATTCCGGGATCTTCCGCAGCGGCGCGCAATGCATGATCGGCCGATTTTCGCTTGCTACCCGGCCGGATTCCGAAAGCTCGATCCCGGGCCTGGCCCTGAAGATTTTCATCGACGGCGCGCAGCCATCGGTCAACCTGCACCTGATGCATTCAATCGACGGCGAAGCGGGCCACAATTTTTTCGGCCACACCTTCAGCAATATTCTGCCGCCGCCCGAGGCGCTGTCCAAGCGGCTGCTGGCGAACGGCTTCAGGCGCAGCGCGCAGCAATTTGGCGCGCGCGATCCGGACCCCGGCCGCTTGACGCTGGAGCACCTGGCCGGCACGCTAACCAACGGCAAACGTGACCTGCCGGTCAAGGCGCCATACCAGATACTGTTCCAGCCGACGCCCCAGGCACGCGCGCTGATGCGCGATGCCAGTGTAGTGGACGACTTTCGCGTCCGGCTGGCCCAGCTCAAGGCGGGGCAGGCATTGTATGAGGTGGTGGCACGGGAGGAGGGCGCTGGTGCTGAGCAGGACACGCACCTGGGGCAGCTGGTTCTGACGGCACCGGTTGTGTCGTCGCACTACGGCGATGAAAAGTTGTACTTCCAGCACAACATGGCACGGAATTGACGGGATCGACGGACGCGTGACCGCCCGCTGAATGAACGGCCGGTTGGTTCAGCCGGGTTTTTTCTCAGGGCAGGAGAGCGCGGGGGCTTCGCGCCTTTTTCACGCGGCTGCAATTGCGAATCGACTGCCAGACAAGATGTGCTTCTCGAACTGGCTCGTCTGCGCGCTGCCGCACCAAGGCGCCAAGAGACCACACGCAGTGGGCAAACATGCGATTCTCGGACCAAGCCGGCTTGGCACCAGGGAGCCGTCTCAAGACCGTATGTTGCATATTGATTTCTTCAAGCAAAGTCAATGCAGTGCACCGGACCGCACCGCGGGAAATGCCAGTTCTCTGCCGACGACTGCGCGGGCATAGAAGTAGTTGTTGCGCGCACGTTCGCTCAATTCGTTCAAATCGACGTGGCCCATGGGATCACAGGGAAATGCATAGCCGCGCCCGCTGTCGAACAATGACTGGAAGCGCAGCTCGAAGTGCGTCCGTGTGGAATCGATCATTGCATGTCTCCTTGTTCATTTGCGTTGGCGGGAACCCTTGTCAAGCATCAGGTTGCGCCTGAAGCCCAATCAAGGTCTGTGCGATGCCGAACTTAGCAATGCGAACGCGGCGTTGGCCTACGTCCGATCCATTGGTGGACGCCTTGGCATCAAGCATTGAATCGGCCTCTAAGTTGTGCAACGTACAGACGGGCTTGCAATGGAGGTGCATCCTGCATCTCCAACTTCCAAGGATATTTCCATGAACAAAGATCAAGTCAAAGGCGCTGTGAAGAATGCGGCCGGCAAAGTACAGCAAAAGACCGGCCAGATCGTCGGCAGCACCGGCCAGCAAGCCAAGGGCCTTGTCAAGCAAGTCGAAGGTACCGCGCAGAAGGCTTATGGCGATGTCAAGGAAGCGTTCAAGAATCCGAAGACTCGATGACGCGATGCAGGGGCTGGCTTAGAGCAGCTGTCCCCACAATCTTGCCGTCAGCTCCTTGAGCCTCAGCACGATCGGGCGGCGGTTCCAGCTTTCGATATCGATGGCATCGGAAGCGGTGATGTCCTTTTCGTAGGCCGCTTGCATCTGCTGGGCGAACTCGCGCCCCACGATGACCGCATTGACCTCATCGTTGTCCAGCGCGCTGCGCCAATCGAGGTTGCTGGAGCCCACGCACGACCAGACGCCATCGACGATCGCGGTCTTGACGTGCAGCAGCGAGCCGCGCCTCTCATAGATCTTGACGCCCGCCTCGAGCAGCTGCGAGTAGTGCGATCGGCCCGCGTGGTACGCCGCCGCCGAGTCCGATTGACTGGGCAGAACGAGCCTGACGTCCACGCCGCGCCCGGCTGCATCGAGCAGCGCCTTGACAAGCTGCGGGTCGGGTACGAAATAGGCATTGGTGATGTAGACGCTCTTTTCAGCGTTGGTGATCGCCGAAATCAGCGTCAGGTAGATCAGGCTGTACGGATCGTCCGGCGTGCTGCCGATCGCGCGAACGATGTCCTTGCCCTGCGGCTGGACCACGGCAGCGGAGTCCTTCGACGCCAGCGGATTGCCCTTTTGCTTGTCCCAGGTCTGGATGAACAGCTTTTCGAATTCGCCCACCACGGGACCTTCGAGCTGAATGTCGGTATCGCGCCAGCCGGTTGTCGGGTCCACCGGCCGTCCGCTGTGCCCGAGAGACGACCCACTCGAGTACACGCTGCTGATGTTGATGCCACCGAGGAACGCCGTGCTTCCGTCCACGATCAGCAACTTGCGGTGATCGCGGTGGGTGGGCGACCAGGACTTCTTCGCAGCCAATGGATTGACAGGATTGAATTCGAGCACCTGGACGCCGGCTTGGGTCAGGCGGTCGAAGAACGGCTTGCCCGTGGCGAACGCGCCCACACTGTCGTAGATCACGTTGACCTGCACGCCGTGCGCCTGCCGCTCGAGCAGCAGGTCCGCGAACTGCTGGCCTACCTCACCGTCCTCGAAGATGTAGGACTCCACGTTGATGTGGTCCGTCGCGCGGCCGATTGCGGCGAACATGGCCTGGTAGGTGGCCGGCCCGTCTTGCAGCAGCGTGACCTTGTTGCCCACCACGAGCGCGCCGCCGATTTGCTGCTCGAGCGCGATCTGCCGGTCGAGGATGTCCAGATCGCCCGAGGTGCGCTTGAGTTCGGCCACGACCGCGGCGCTTTTCCTGGCCGACAGCGGGCCCCATGCGTTTTGGAAGCGCGCTGCCTGCGCCCGGTAGTCCTGCGTCAGGAACTGCGTATCGGGCAATGTTGCGCAACCGCTTGCGATCAGCAGACAGCCGGTCGACGCCGCGATTGCGAGGGCGCGAATCATTCGATTGTCATTCGTCATTTTCATCTCCAGTCCACCGCGCCGAATCCTTGCTTGCTCAGCAAGGTGTAATAGATGCCCACGGTACCGAGCGTTTGCCGGCGGCCGGCGAGAGCCGGGAATTGCGCATTACGGTGCGACCAGAGGTAGTTCACGCTGATGGCATGGTGGTCCTTGATGCGCCAGGTGAAGCTGGTGTCGACACGCGTGATGTCGTCGCTGCCGGCGGAGCGATTGGTGATCCGGCCCAGGGAAACCCGACGTGCGGAAACGTCGACCGAGAAGCTGTTGCCGCCGATTAAACGAAGCGCCAGCGAAACACGCGGCGCCGTGCCGTAGTGGTACTCGCTGACGTCGGTCACTGGACCGGCTGTCGTGCTGGCGGCCGCATACCCGAGGCCCGCCATCGCGGTCCCCTGCATTGCGATCGTGTCCGAGAGCCACCATTGCCCGGTCGTACCGAGCGACAACGATGTCGTCGAGACGTGGAAGATCTGGGGGGCGAGATAGTCATAGGTGCCGTAAAGCCCCCAGATGCCGCGGGCGTTGTCTCCGGCTGCATAGTCGGTGCCGAAAAGCAGGCCGCGCGTGGTGAGGTTCTCGACTCCGTTGGCGCTGGAAAAAAGGGCCTGAATGTTGAAGTAGTCGAACGGGCGGCTGTAGGTGTATCCGGGCCTGCCTGGCAAGCCGTAGTCGAGTGCGAAATCGACTTGCGCCATGTTGCTCTTGAAGCCGGGCAAAGAGACGAAATCATGCCGCGTCACATGGGTGTAGCCCATGTGCAGACGGCCGTAATAGGCCGGGTCGTGATCGGAGAACGCGCCGTCAAAGCGGGAGCCGAACGCCAGCCGGTTGAAGCCGACGGGTGGTGAGATTGCCCCCGCCACCCATTCGCGCCACGCGGGCGGCACGCTGCTGCCGCTCTTGAGCGCCAGGTGGGCCATGCGAAACAGCGGCTCGCCGAGAAAGCTGCCGGCGATCCCGCTGGCGACCTGGTCATTTTTTGAAGGCGGCGTCTTCTCGCCGGCTATTTCCCACAACGCGCTGCCGGCAAAAGTCAGTGCCGCGGACTCCCAGTAGCCCAAGCCGCTGGCGCGGCCCGCGCCGTGATACATCGAGCCTTGATAGGGATGGGCAAACTGATTGATCTTGAACGGGTCGTTGTCCACCACCCACGGCCCGTGCAGGTTGCGCCGGATCGACGCAATGCTGACGTCGTAATCGGACGAGCCAGTGAAGCGCCGGTTGAAGCGATTGAGCAGGAAGTCGAAGCCGACGATTTCCAGAGCGGGCACGATGTAACTCTTGTCTGACTCGGCCGGCACGGCGGCAACGGGTTCGGCTTGCTGCGCATTGGCAGCGCAGCAAGCGAGCATCAATAACCATAGCGCGAGGCCGCGGACGACCGCCGCGTTCATTGCGCCGCTCGCAGTTCCACGAGCTTCTCACTCAACCATTGCTGGCTGGTGACGGCGGCGCCGCCGCTGCAGCGTATTTGATAAGGCTTGCCGCTGAAGCTGCTTTCGCTGGCAGCTCGTTCGATGAACTGCTCGGTGGTACTGACCAGATTTCTATCGTTCAGGTACTTGTACTTGTCGCGCAGGTGAGCCACTGCCTTTCGCGCGTTGTACCAATCGCCATTGCGATAGAACTCGCAGCCTGATCCGGTGACATAGCCAAGCAGAAAACTGACTTCGTTCTGTACTTTGACCGGTGTGTCGGCGCGCGCGGCAGGAAGCCCCAGCAGCGCGGCAATGAGCAATCCACCAAGAATAGAACGTGTGTGCATGTGTGGTTCCGTATGCGCTGTTTCAGAGGCGGTAGGCGATGCCTGCGCTGAGCAAGTGATTCGACCTACGCTCGGCAAGGGGGCTCCTGGCAGCGTCGCCGCGCAGGCGCCGCGCTTCGAGGCTTCCGACCAGCACCCAACGCGGGCTCAGGTCCACCGACCCCAACAGGCCGATGCTGGCAACAAGGTTCCCACCAGCAGCGCCGAACGTGGGCAAGCGGGTAATGGCCGATTGCTGCGGCGTGATGCCGTAGAGCGCGTTGACTGACTTCGCGTTGGCCCACGTCCCCTGGGTGAAGACACCGAGGGAGACCGGTCCGCTGTGCAACACGCCCACGCTGAGACGCAGGTCGGCCTGGGCACCCAGATCCGAATCGGTAAGCTTTCGAGCTCGCGCGAGCAGCGCAATCGGCACCGGCCCAAGGCTGCGGTCCCATTCCAGATGCAGGCCGACCGATGCGCCGCGTTTGATGTCTTCCACGGCATGGTTCGCCAAGAATGCGGATTCGCTCGCCGGGCGGCCGGGTTCGTAGGCCAATTGCGCACCGGCGTGCAGCCCAGGCGCAAGCTCCACGCGCAAACCGCCTTCGAGCACGCCTTGGGTCGAGCGCACGAACCAGCGCTCGCCAAAGTACCGGACCACGGGGACGAGTTCCGTGCGCTGCGAAGCCGAGCCATCATAGGCCGGACGCGAGCGCAGGCCTGGACCGAGCAGGGGATCGTTGGACAGTTCGGCGACGGCGATCCCCGGCGCGATCAGTACGAGCGCAGCCGCCGCAAGTCGAATGCTGGTTGCGCGCAAGGCAACCCGAACAAGCCGCGATGCGCTTGACGATAAACCCATACCACCTCCGTACAGCCCGAGCAGGCTGGCTATCTCTTGTGTTGCCGACCCGCGCCGTCGTCGTTGTCGCGGTTCTGCTCATGGCCGCCCTTCGACTGGCCATCGCCCCGGCCTTGTCCCTGACCTTGCCTTGGGCCGTGCTCTGGCCCGGGCGAAGCGGCGTGTACCGGAGCGTCGCGCCGCTCGGCACGAGATGGTGCAACCGCTACCGGCGCCACCTGCTGCTGCTGAGAGTGTTGCGGGGCGGCAGCGTCGCGCGGCTGGTAGCGGTAGTTGCGGTTATGCAGCGCCTGCTGCTGCTCGACCTGGGGATACCGGCTTCCCGAGTACTGCCGCTGATAGACCGGCAGCGGGGCCGGGGCCGGTGAAGCTCGGCGGTTCCAATGGTCCCAACCGCTTCGCTGCTGCGCCCACTCATTGCCCCAATGCTGGCCCCAGCGTGGCGGTGCATCGCGCTGCCAGCCACCGAAATACGCCGGTGGATTGCGGTAGTAGCGCACCGGAATGCGCAGTACGTACACCGGCACGGCCTGCGGGCTCACCAGCCCCCAGGGACCGTTGTACCAGGAACTGCGGTACCAGTTGTCCTGCTGATAGACCCAGTAGATGCCGTCGTAGAAGAAGAAGTTCGTCTGCAAGCGCGGTGCGTAGTACACGGGGTAGTTCGGCACCCGCACGAATTCCGGGTAAGTCGGCATGTTGATGCCGATGCTCACACCGGGCACCGCAACGGCGACGCTCACCTGCGCCACGGCCGGACT
>DATNCB010000380.1:0-3701 GCA_035571715.1 Ramlibacter sp. | reverse complement strand
AGCCACAGCAGCAGCGAGCCTTCGTGTCCGCCCCACACCGCGGCCAGCCGGTACATGGTTGGCAGCAGCGAATTCGAGTGCTCGGACACATAGGTGACCGAGAAATCGTTGACGTAGAAGCTCCAGGCCAGCGCAACGAACGATGCCGTGATCAGCAGGAAGAACACCTGCGCGGCCGGCCGCGCCAGCACCAGCCATTCGCGCCGGTGGTAGTGCGCGCCCAGCAGGGGCAGCGTGCCCAGTACGGCGGCCACGCACAGCGCCAGGATGAGGGCGAAATGCCCGAGTTCGGGAATCATGGCTTGGCGGCTCCTTGCGGTTTCTTGGCCTGGTCGAGGGCCGCCTGAGCTTGCGGCGGCATGTAGTTCTCATCGTGCTTGGCAAGCACCTCGGACGCCGTGAAATTGCCGTCGGAGCCCAGGCGGCCCTGCACCACGGCGCCTTTGCCCTCCTTGAACAGGTCGGGCAGGATGCCCGTGTACGAGACCGGGATTTCCTTGGCCAGATCGGTCACCACGAAGTGCACCGTGAGGTTGTCACGCCTGAGCGAGCCGTCCTTGACCATGCCGCCGATGCGGAAGGCCTGGCCGTGCGGCGCCTTCCCGGCCACCACATCGCTGGGCGTGACGTACAGGGCGATATTGCTGTTCAGCGCATTGAGCACGAGCGCGGCCGCGACACCGACGGCGGCGAGGCCACCGACGACGATCGCGCCACGTTTTTGCCACTTTTTCATTCAGACCTCCTGATCCATCTGTTCGGCCCTTGCGTGACGGCGCAGGCTTTGCAGGATTGCCCGCCGGCGCCTGCTCAAAAGAAAGGGCTCGAGCGCAAGTGCCATAGCACACACGCCGAAGCTGCCCCAGACATAGAGCGCATAACCGCCCATCGCGAAGAATTCGGCCGGGGAATGCCAGTTCATTCGGAAACCTCCGCCAGTTTGCGCACCCAGTCGGTATGCGCCTCTCGCTCCAGGATGATGGTGCGAACGCGCTTGAGCGCCATCGCCACCGAGTACATCCAGAAGGCCAGGGCCATCAGCAACATGCCCCACAACATGGTCTGCGCCATCGACGGCGCCCTGGTCATCGACACCGACGAGCCCTGGTGCAAGGTGTTCCACCACTTGACCGAGAAATAGATGATCGGCACGTTCACCACACCCACCAGCGCCAGGATGGCGCCGGCCTTGTCGGCCCGGCGCGGATCGTCGATGGCGGCCTGCAGCGCGATGAAGCCCAGGTACAGGAAGAACAGGATCAGCTCGGAGGTCAGCCGGGCATCCCAGACCCACCAGGTGCCCCACATCGGCTTGCCCCAGAAGGCACCGGTCCACAGCGACAGGAATGCCATCAAGGCGCCCGTCGGCGCCAGCGCCTGGGCCATCATGCCCGACAGCCGCGCGTTCAGGGCCAGCCCGATCCCGGCCCAGGTCGCCATGACCATGTAGATGAACATCGACAGCCACGAGGCCGGCACGTGCACGAAGATGATGCGATAGCCCTCGCCCTGGGTGGCGTCGGTCGGCGCAACGAAGAAGCTGATCCACAGTCCGGCGATGCCGAACACCGCCGCGAGCGCCCAGAACCAGGGCTGCATCTTGCCGGCAAGCGGATAGAAGCTGGACGGGCTGGCGAACTTGAACCAGTGGATCACTCCCTGGCTCATTCCCATGCGATTGTTGATGACGATTTCGCTCATTCCAATGCAATCCTCAAAGCCGCCGTGGTTGCCCAGGGCGCGAAAAACAGGGCCATCACGAGCAGTGCGGCCAGCAGCGAAAGATGTCCGGTGGCGCCCAGCCCCGAACTGTGGGCCTGCACGGCGCCCGCGCCGAAGATCAGCGTGGGGATGTACAGCGGCAGCACCAGCAGGCTCAGCAGGACGCCGCCGCCGCGCACCCCGAGCGTGAGCGCGGCGCCGATGCCACCCACCAGCGACAGCACCGGCGTACCCAGCAGCAGTCCCAGCGTCAGAACGCCCAGCGAGCCGGCGTCCAGGTCGAACTGGACACCCAGCAGGGGCGCGAGCAGCACCAGCGGCAGCCCCGACACCAGCCAATGCGCCATGTTCTTGCCGCTCACCAGCAGCCCCAGCGGCGTGGGCGACAGCAGCATCTGCTCGAGCGTGCCGTCGGCATGGTCGGCCGCGAACATCCGCTGCAAGCCAAGCATCGTCGACAGCAGCGCGCCGACCCACAGCACGCCCGGAGCGATCTTGCGCAGCAGCGCCGTCTCCGGGCCGATACCGAGCGGGAACAGGCTCGTGACGATCACGAAAAAGAACAGCGCCGTCAGCACCTCGGTCTTGCGGCGCATAGCGAGCAGCAGGTCACGGCGCATCACGGCCAGCATCGCCTTCACAGCTCGAGCGCCTTGCCGCCCGGGATCGAAACGGCCTGGTGGCTCGTGACCACGGCCATGCCACCGTCAGCAACGTGCTCTCCGATGAGAGTTTCGAGCATGTCGACGGCGCGCGTGTCGAGCGCGGTAAAAGGTTCATCCAACACCCACAATTTCGCCTTGCGGGTCACCAGGCGCGCCAGCAGCACCCGTCGCTTCTGGCCAGCCGAGAGAAAACGCACCGGCAGGTCCTCGCGGCCTTTCAGGCCGAAGCGCTGCAGCGCCTCGAGCGCCTCGGCTCGCGGCAAGACACCGCCGTCGAGTTCCGAGGCGAGTTGGAGATTTTCGAGCGCGGTGAGCTCTTCCTTGACCGCCGCGTGGTGGCCCAGGAACAGCAGCTCGGCGCGGAATGCCTGCGCGTCATCGTCGGCCGGCTTGCCGCGCCAGTGGATCTGGCCCTTGGCCGGTTGCGACAGCCCGGCCAGCAGCCTGAGCAGACTGGTCTTGCCCGATCCGTTGGCGCCGCGCACGTGCAGCCACTCGCCGGCCTTGACCGAAAAGTCAATGCCGTCGAACAGAGAACGCTCTCCGCGAACGCAGGATAAATCGTGGACAGTCAACATTGCATGGATTGTCGGCGGGCCAAGCGCCACAGCCAACGCGGCCAAACCGCGCCGGTTGACCTAAATCAACGGCCGAGGACTACTGCCCCGAGTGTGCATGAGTTCAGGCCTGCCTTGCAGGGCCGTCTACTATAACCTGATGCGTCTATCGGTTGGCCGTTCGCGTCTGCCGTATGCGCCGGCTGCGGTGCACTTCATTGACCCGAAAGACGCAGCGGAGTTCCAGCCGCCTGCTCTGCCGATTGCTCTACCGGTTTCTGATATCCCCGGGGCAGCTTGTGAGCGATGCCTTTATGGCAGTCGATGCAGGTCTGGCCCTCTTCCCTGGCCGCCATGTGCTTCTTATAGGGCTCCTGCTTCTGCAGCCCCCCGCTCATCGCCTCGTAGGTGTGGCAGTTGCGGCATTCCCGTGAATTGCTCTCCTTCATCCGCTCCCACTCGTGCGTGGCCAGCACGATGCGCCTGGCCTCGAACTTTTCTCTCGTGTCGATGGTGCCGTTGATCTTGCCCCAGATCTCGAGGCCGAACCTCATCTTGCGCGCCATCATGTGCGACCAGTCCTTGGGGACATGGCAGTCCGAGCAGATCGCGCGGGTGCCGGCGCGATTGCTGTAATGGACGGTTTCCTTGTATTCCTGGTACACGTTGTCGCGCATCTCGTGGCAGGTGGTGCAGAACTCCAGGGTGTTGGTCATGTCCACGGCGGTGTGGAAGCCGCCCCAGAAGACGATTCCCC
>DATNCB010000379.1:0-2788 GCA_035571715.1 Ramlibacter sp. | reverse complement strand
TGCTGGTGCTGCGCACGCCCGTGAACTTGCGCGGGCAGGACCTGCACACCGTGGGCCGATTCACGGTGAAGAAAGGACAGACGATCCCCTTCGTCCTGACCTATGTGCCCTCGCACCTGAAGCCGCCGCCACCACCCGACGTGGAGGACCAGCGCAAGCGCACCGAAGCGTTCTGGCGGGAGTGGTCACGGCGCTGTAGCGTCAAGGGGAAATGGTCCGGCCATGTACGCCGATCGCTGATCACGCTCAAGGGCTTGAGCTTCCGCCCCACCGGCGGCATCGTTGCCGCGCCGACCACCTCGCTGCCGGAAAGCCTGGGAGGCGTGCGCAACTGGGACTATCGCTTCTGCTGGGTGCGCGACGCCGCGTTCACGCTGCTGGCTTTGCTGAACGCGGGCTACACCGAAGAGGCCGAGGACTGGCAGAACTGGCTGCTGCGGGCCGTGGCGGGCAGTCCGGACCAGTTGCAGATCATGTATGGCGTGGCGGGCGAGCGCGACCTGCCGGAAAGGCAGCTCGACTGGCTGGCCGGCCATGCAGGCTCGAAGCCGGTGCGCGTGGGCAATGCGGCATCCCTGCAGATCCAGCTCGATATCTACGGTGAACTCGCCGATGTGGTCACGCACGCTGTGCGCGGCGGACTGGCGGCGGCGCCCCGGCGCGAGCAACTGCGCCTGGCCTTCCTGCGTCATCTCGAGCAGATCTGGCAGCTGCCCGACTACGGCATCTGGGAAATTCGGGGCGAACCGCAGCATTTCGTTCATTCCAAGGTGATGGCCTGGGTCGCATTCGACCGCGCGTGGCGCGCGCCCGAAGCCGCTGCGGACAAGGCGCGCCGCGCCCACTGGAAGAAGCTCGCGGCCGAGATCCACGCCGACATCTGCGCCAAGGGCGTCGACAGCGCGCGCGGCTGCTTCGTCCAGGCTTACGGATCCAAGTGCCTGGACGCGGCGCTGCTGCTGCTGCCCATCGTCGGCTTCCTGCCGCCCACCGACAAACGCATCAAGGCGACGGTGGCCGAAATCGAGCGGCGCCTGATGGCCGGCGATCTGGTGTTGCGCTACGAAACGGCCAGCGGCGTGGACGGATTGCCGCAAGGCGAAGGGGCGTTTCTACCCTGTACCTTCTGGCTGGTCGACATCTACGTGCTGATGGGCCGCAGAGCCGACGCGGTGAAGCTGTTCGAGCGCCTGCTGAAATGCCGCAACGATGTCGGCTTGCTGTCGGAAGAATACGACCCTCGCGCGAAACGCATGCTGGGCAACTTCCCGCAGGCCTTCAGTCATGTGGCACTCATCAATTCGGCGATCGGGCTGTTGCACGCAACCGGAGCGGTCGAACATCCGAGCCTGCAGCAGCGGCACCAGAAAACTGCGCCGAAGGTGCGGAGGAAGTCAGCTTGAACGCCGGCTCATGCGTCGGGCGGATGTGCCACAGTCCGCACACGCTCGGGCCGCACGCCAATGCCAACCAAACGTGCAGGAATGCGCCGCAACAGCGGCAGCCGTTGCAATAACTTCACTGCGAGTGGCGCCCTTGCCGGTGCCTGGGTTCCCGCCAGAACCGGTGCCAGCACTTCGTTCTGTACCGCGATCTGCACGCGCTGCGTGACCCGCGCCGGCCATTCGCGCCGGCGCTGGACCGCGGCAAGATCATTTGTGCTCAGGCGCTTCGCGCGCAGCGGCCCGGCGAGCAGGTTGGACGCAGCGACTGCGTCCTGAATGGCCAGGTTGATGCCCACGCCGCCGACTGGAGACATTGCGTGCGCGACGTCTCCAATGCACAGCAGGCCGTCGCGGTACCAGCGCGGCATGCGGCTGATTTGCACGCTGAGCAACTTGACATCGTCCCAACTCGTCAACGTGCTTGCCGCCCGGGCCAGAAACGGTGCCACCGCGCCGACTCGCTCGCGAAACGCGGCAATGCCTTCTTTCCGCAACTCATCGATCGAGCCCTTCGGGATGACGTAGGCACACTGCCAATAGGAGTCGCGATTCAAGGTCACCAGCATGGCGCCCGGCCGGATGGTGCCGCCCGTGCGCGAAGGGTCGCGCGCCGCATCGCGCGGCAGGCGAAACCACAGCACGTCGATGGGTGCACCGAGGTCTTCGCTGGGCAGTTGCGCGCTGCCGCGCAGCGTCGTGTGGCGGCCGTCGGCGGCGACCACCAGATCGGCGCGGATAGCAAAGTCGCCGGCCGCTGTCTGCACATTGACGCCGACGACTGCGCCGTCGTGTTCGATCACGCTCGAGGCCTTGGCGCCCATGCGCAACGAAAAATTCGGCAGCCGCCGCGCTTGTGCCGCGATGAAGTCCAGGAAGTCCCATTGCGGGATGAACACCATGAATGGCCGTGGCGCGGGTAGATGCGTCAGATCGGCGATCGTGACGCACTGGCCGTACACCTCGCCTGTTAGCTCGCGAACCTCCTGGTGCGGCAACTCGAGGAAAGACTCGAGCAGACCAAGATCGTCCAGCACCGTGAGCGTCGATGGGTGGATCGTATCGCCGCGAAAGTCGCGCAGGAAATCGTCATGCTTTTCCAGGACGATGACGCGGACCCCGGCGCGCGCCAGCAGGTAACCCAGCATCAGCCCGGCCGGGCCGCCACCGGCAATGCAGCACTCGGTTTTCAGCTCGGCTTGAATGTTGGCGGCTGGCATATCGGCCCTTCAAGAAGGGACTCTTACTATATTTTGGCCGCGCGCGCGCAATTGCCCGCAGCCGGCATCGACGTCCTGCCCCGCCGAGTTACGAAGCTTCGTCAGGACGCCCTTTGCGTGCAGCTC
>DATNCB010000378.1:0-9200 GCA_035571715.1 Ramlibacter sp. | reverse complement strand
TACTGCATCGCCGCCGATTCCGACGCGGAAGCGGCCACGACGATCGTGTAGTCCATCGCGCCATGCTGCTCCAGCGCGCGCACGATGTTCTTGATCGTGGACGCCTTCTGCCCGATGGCGACGTACACGCAGGTCATGTTCTGACCCTTCTGGTTGATGATGGTGTCCACCGCGACCGCCGACTTGCCGGTCTGGCGGTCGCCGATGATCAGCTCGCGCTGGCCGCGGCCGATCGGCACCATCGAATCGATCGCCTTCAGGCCGGTCTGCACCGGCTGGCTGACCGACTGGCGCGCGATCACGCCCGGGGCGACCTTCTCGATCACGTCGGTCATCTTGGCGTTGACCGGCCCCTTGCCGTCGATCGGCTGGCCCAGGGCGTTGACGACACGTCCGATCAGCTCGGGGCCGACCGGCACTTCCAGGATGCGGCCCGTGCATTTGACGGTGTCGCCTTCGGAAATGTGCTCGTACTCGCCCAGAATCACCGAGCCGACCGAATCGCGCTCGAGGTTCAGTGCCAGCCCAAACGTGGCAGTGCCGTCCGCGGTGGGCGGGAACTCCAGCATTTCGCCGGCCATCACGTCCGACAGGCCGTGGATGCGGCAGATACCGTCGGCCACCGACACTACGGTGCCCTGGTTGCGGATGTCGGTGCTGGCGGCCAGCCCTTCGATTCGGCTCTTGATCAGTTCAGAGATTTCTGCGGGATTGAGTTGCATGACTCTTTCCTTTCCTTGGGGTTAGTCCAACAGCTGCTTAGGCCGTCAGCGCGACTTTCATTTGTTCCAGGCGGGCCTTGACCGAAGTGTCGAGCACCTCGTCGCCGACCACCACGCGAATGCCGCCGATGAGGGAAGGATCTTCCTGCACCGTGACGTTGAGCTTGCGGCCGAACCGCTTTTCCAGCGCACCGGCCACCTCGCCGAGCGAATCGGCCGCGATGGGGAATGCGCTATAGACGACGGCGTCGGACGACCCGCTCTGCGCGTTCTTGAGCGAGCGGAACTGCAGCGCGATTTCCGGCAACGCGGCCAGGCGGCCGTTCTCGATCACCGTGCGCAGGAAGTTCTTGCCGTTTTCCGGCAGCGGCGCCTTGGCCACGTCGGCGACGACGTCGAATATCTGCCGGTCGGTGACTTTGGGACTTCCCGCGAATTGCAGCAGCTGCTCATTGCCGGCAACGGCCGCCAGGGCGTCCAGCCACTGGGCCGCACCGTTCAGGTCGCTTGCGGCGGACTTGTACAGGGCTTCCGCGTAGGGTCGTGCGATGGTGGCGATTTCAGCCATGTGGTCCTCTACAGCTCGGTCTTCAGGCGGTCGAGCAGCTCGGCGTGGACGCCGGCATTGACTTCCTTGCGCAGGATCTGCTCGGCACCCTTGACGGCCAGCGCAGCCACCTGCTCGCGCAGCGCTTCGCGGGCCTTGGCGCTTTGCTGGTCGGCCTCCGCCTTGGCCGCGGCGATGATCTTGTTCGCCTCTTCCACGGCGCGCCCCTTGGCTTCCTCGACGATCTGCTGGCCGCGGCGCTCGGCATCGGCCAGTAGCGCCGCACTTTCGTTGCGCGTCTTGGCGAGCTCTTCCTCCACGCGCCGGTCCGCGGCCGCCAGCTCGGCTTTCGCCTTGTCGGCGGCAGCCAGCCCGTCGCCGATCTTGCGCGCGCGCTCATCGAGCGCGGCGGCGATCGGAGGCCACACGAACTTCATCGTGAACCCGACCAGGATCAGGAACACGATCATCTGAATGATCAGGGTACCGGTAATGCTCACTTTTTCATCCTTCACCCACGGCGCGCTGGCGGCGGGGCATGAGGTTTTCTGGACTTGCTGGCCGGCACTTACTTGGGCAGGTTCGCGATCTGGGCCAGGAACGGGTTGGCGGTAGCGAACCAAAGGGCCACACCGGTACCGATGATGAACGAAGCGTCGATCAGGCCAACCAGCAGGAACATCTTGGTCTGCAATTCGCCCATCAGCTCGGGTTGCCGCGCTGCCGACTCGAGGTACTTGCTGCCCATGATGCCGATGCCGATGCAGGCGCCGATAGCGCCCAGACCGATGATCAGGCCGGCGGCCAGTGCGACAAAGCTGATAACTTCCATGAGTTTCTCCTAGGGGGACTTGGTTGACGTTAGAAAAAGGGAAAAGGGAAAAGGGAACGAGCGAAAACGGCTAGTGCTTGTCGTGCGCCTGGCCCAGGTACACCAGGGCCAGCATCATGAACACGAACGCCTGCAGCACGATGATCAGGATGTGGAAGATCGACCACGCCGTGCCGGCGATGATGTGGCCGATGGCCAGCCCGATACCCGTGCCCGACACCGACCAGGCGCCGCCCATCAGGGCGATCAGCAGGAAGATCAGCTCGCCGGCATACATGTTGCCGAACAGCCGCATGCCGTGCGAAACGGTCTTGGCGATGAATTCGATCATCTGCATGGCGAAGTTGAACGGCCACAGCGCCGGGTGGGCGCCGAACGGCGCCGTGAACAGCTCGTGGATCCAGCCGCCCAGGCCCTTGATCTTGATGTTGTAGAACAGGCAGAGCACCAATACCGACACGGACAGGCCCATCGTCATGGACAGGTCGGCCGTCGGCACCACCCGCAGGTAGGCGTGTTCCGGGTCATGGCCGGCGGCCCCATTGAGCCACTGCCAGATGGCCGGCAGCAGGTCCACCGGCAGCAGGTCCATCGAATTGAGCAGGATGATCCAGATGAAAACGGTGAGCGCCAGCGGCGACACGAATTTGCGGCTCTTGGCGTCGTGCACGATGCCCTTGGCCTGCGAGTCCACCATCTCGATCAGGATTTCGACGGCGGCCTGGAACCGTCCCGGCACGCCGGAGGTCGCTTTGCGCGCGGCCAGCCACAACACCCAGCAGCCCAGCGCGCCCAGCGCGATGGAGAAAAACATCGAATCGAAATTGAAGACCGAGAAATCGACGACGTTGCCGGCCTTGTGGTTCTGCAGGTGCGTCAGGTGGTGAATGATGTATTCGCCAGCGCTCGGTCCATGCTCACCAGCCAGATGTTCAGCAGCCATGTTTGTCTTAGAGCTCAATGTTTACGTTTGCGTGGCGCGTACGCCAGCGCGAGCCAATACACCTTCATCGTCAGCACCATGGCCACCAGCAGTGCCGGCCAGCTCAGCGCCGTGACGAGCCTCGGAGCGGCCATCAACATGGCCACCGTCAAGGCGATCTTCACCATCTCCCACACCATGAACCCGACGGCCGCGGTACCCGCGTTCAGGGAAGAAAAACGCCCGGTCAGCCCCCGCGCAAAAATGGCCGCGGGAATCACCACGGCCAGCGCGCCATATCCGGCGGACCATCCAACGTTTTGTCTCCCCGTCAGCGCCCAGGATGCCAGCGCCACCACGAGTCCCACCACGAGCTGCCCCGCCACCACCCACCAGGGGGAAACCGGGGGGTTTTGTTCGCGCAGCCGGCGCGCCTCTTCGGCGGTCAGCCGTTTGAAAGGAGGCTCTTCCTCCATCATTTCAGGCAGCGGCGCGATTCTTTTCATTGGTATCCCCGCCCGCCTTCCGGCCTGAAACATTCCAAAACCCGCTGATTATAAGTAGAAACCCGGGCATTTTCGCCAACCCGACCGTAACGTCGGGCTATGGTTGCAAGTCAGAGGTCTTTTGCTCTGCGCAGCACAATGCGCGCACACCGGACAATAGGCGGCATGAACACATACGAACTGGCGGACGTCCCCTGCTACCTGAATGGCGAATTCATGGCCTTGCGCGACGCGAAAATCAGCGTCATGGACCGCGGGTTCATCTTCGGCGACGGCGTGTACGAGGTGGTGCCGGTGTATGCGGGACAGCCGTTCCGTTTCGCGCAGCACATGGCACGCTTGAATCGCAGCCTGTCGGAGCTGCGTATCAAGAACCCGATGAGCCTTTCGCAATGGCGCGAAATCGCCGACCGGCTGGTGGCTTCCTATGCGCAGACGCTGGGCAAGGACCCGCGCGAAACCGACCAACTGGTGTATTTCCAGGTGACGCGGGGTGTCGCGATGCGCGATCACGTGATGCTTCCCGGCATGACGCCGACGGTGTTCGCCAGCAGCAACCGGATGAGCCCGCCGTCGGAAGAAAGCCGCATGGAAGGCGTTGCTTGCGTGAGCGCCGACGATTTCCGCTGGAAAAAGGCGCATATCAAGAGCGTGAGCCTCGCCGGCGCCGTGCTGGCTCGACAGATCAGCGCCGACGCAGGCGCGGTGGAGACAATCATGTTCCGCGATGGTTGGCTCAGCGAAGCCGCGGCATGCAACGTGTGGGTGGTCAAGCATGGCGTCGTGAAGGGGCCGCCCAAGGACAACCTGGTGCTCGAAGGCATCCGCTACGGGATCATCGAACAGCTGTGCCGTGACGCGGGCATCCCTTTCGAGCTGCGGCCGGTTTCTCGTGAGGAAGTGTTCGGGGCCGACGAGCTCATGCTCTCGAGCGCAACCAAGGAAGTGCTGCCGGTCACGCGACTGGACGGGCAAGCTATTGGAACCGGCCGGCCCGGCCCCATCTATGAGAAGTTGTACGCCGGCTACCAACGCACCAAGCAAATCTCCTAGTGCCCTGTCAAATGACCAGCCCCTCCGCACCGCCCTTCACTCCCACCGACCCGCCCCGCCAATCGCTAATCGACTATCCGTCGCGTTTTCCGATCAAGGTCATGGGCGCGAAAGTCGACGGCTTCGTTCACGCGGTCACGGCGATCGCCCGGCAGTTCGATCCGGCGTTCGACGCCTCCACTATCGAGTTGCGGGACAGCAAGGCCGGCAATTACCTTGGCGTCACGATCACGATCAATGCGACCAGCCGCGGGCAGCTCGACGAGCTGTACCGCACGTTGTCGAGCCATCCGATGGTCAAGGTCGTTTTGTAAGGCGGGAACAGCGTGGGCAAGCCTTGATGAAAACGGCGATCGTCGGACCGGTGGAATACCTGCCCGCCTACGAGGCGATGCAGGCATTCACCGCGGCCCGAACGCCAGCGACGCCGGACGAGCTCTGGCTGTGCGAACACGCGCCGGTTTTCACGCAGGGGCTGGCGGGCCGGCCCGAGCATGTGCTCGACGCCGGTGGGATTCCCGTGGTCGCCACCAATCGCGGCGGCCAGGTGACCTACCACGGACCCGGGCAAGTGGTCGCGTATCCGCTGGTGGACCTGCGCCGCGCGGGCTACTTCATCAAGGAATACGTGTATCGCATCGAGGAGGCGGTGATCCGCACGCTCGGCCATTTCGGCGTGACCGGCCATCGCGTCGCCGGCGCGCCCGGGATTTACGTGCGGCTGGATGATCCGTTTTCGCATGCGCGACTGCCCCCGTGCGATCCGTTCGCCGGCCTCGCCAAGATCGCCGCCCTCGGCATCAAGGTCAGCCGCAATTGCACCTACCACGGAGTGGCATTCAACGTGGCGATGGACCTGGAGCCCTTTGCCCGCATCAACCCATGCGGCTACGCGGGGCTGAAAACGGTGGATCTTTCTACAATCGGCGTATCTACCACCTGGATCGAGGCGTCGCAGGTTCTGGGCGACAAGCTCGGCGCCCAGCTGGCGCCGTAACAACAATACGATGAGCTCCAACGAAGTCGTGCGCGAGGCGCAGTCCGTCGAATCCTACCGGGCCGGCGCCAAACAGAAGGCGGCGGCCAAGCTGTCGCGCATTCCCGTGAAAGTCGAGCCATCCCAGTTGCTGAGGAAGCCGGAATGGATCCGGGTCAAGGCCGGGTCTCCCAGCACGCGCTTTTACGAGATCAAGCAGATCCTGCGCGAGAGCAAGCTGCACACCGTTTGCGAGGAAGCCTCCTGTCCCAACATTGGCGAGTGCTTCGGCAAGGGCACGGCAACCTTCATGATCATGGGCGACAAGTGCACGCGCCGCTGCCCGTTTTGCGACGTGGGCCATGGCCGGCCCGACCCGCTGGACACGAACGAACCGGAAAACGTAGCGAGGACGATCGCCCGGCTCAAGCTCAAGTACGTGGTCATCACGTCGGTGGATCGTGACGACCTGCGCGATGGCGGCGCCGGCCATTTCGCGGACTGCATCCGCGCCACCCGCGAGCTGTCGCCTGGCACCACCATCGAGGTACTGGTACCCGACTTCCGCGGGCGCGACGACCGCGCGCTGGAAATCCTCGCGGCCGCGCCGCCGGACGTGATGAACCACAACCTGGAAACCATTCCCCGGCTGTACCGGGAGGCACGGCCCGGGTCCGACTACGCCTTCAGCCTGAACCTGCTGAAGAAATTCAAGGCACTGCGGCCCGAGGTCCCGACCAAGAGCGGCCTGATGGTGGGCCTGGGCGAGACCGACGAAGAAATCCTGCAGGTGATGCGCAACATGCGCGAGCACCAGATCGACATGCTCACCATCGGCCAATACCTGGCGCCCTCCACCTCGCATTTGCCGGTGCGCCGTTACGTCCATCCCGACATCTTCAGGATGTACGAGATCAAGGCGCGCGAACTGGGATTCAGCCATGCCGCCGTTGGCGCGATGGTTCGCTCCAGCTATCACGCGGACCAGCAGGCCCACGCAGCCGGTGTCGTCAACACCTGAGCATGTGCAACGCGCGGGCGCTACGGCCGGCGCCATGCACGCCAATCTGTACGCACTCGGCGCGATCGCGCTGTGGGCGACTCTGGCATCGCTCGGCGTCTCGCTCCAGCATGTACCCCCTTTCCTGCTGACCGGACTGGCACTGGTGATCGGCAGCGTGCCCGCCTGGCCGCTCGCGCGCCAATGGAAAGTACCGCCCGCGACGCTGGCGCTGGGCATCTATGGCTTGTTCGGCTTTCACTTCCTGCTGTTCATTGCGTTGCGTCACGCGCCGCCGGTTGAAGCCAACCTGGTCAACTACCTCTGGCCGCTGCTGATCGTCGTGCTGGCGCCGCTGCTGCTCGCCGGCATGCGCTTGCGTCCGGCCCACCTGATCGCGGCCCTGGCCGGCTTCGCGGGCGCCGCCATTGCGATCCTGGGGCGCTCGGGCGGCACGGGCGGCGGCTGGTCATGGGGTTACCTGCCGGCGCTGGGGTCGGCCTTCATCTGGGCCAGCTACTCGCTGCTCACGCGCCGGGTCGACCCTTTCCCGACTGCGGCGATCGGCCTGTTTGGCCTGGTCTCGGGTGCGCTCTCGCTGCTGTGCCATTGGGCACTCGAAGCGCCGGCGCTGTTGCAGCCGCGCGACTGGGCGATGGTCGCGGCCATGGGCCTGGGTCCGCTGGGCGCGGCTTTTTTCCTGTGGGACAAAGCGCTCAAACTGGGCGATGCGCGCCACATCGGCATCCTGAGCTATCTGACGCCGCTGGCTTCCACGATGCTGCTGATGCTGGTCAGTGACCGGCCCTTGACCTGGAGCATCGCATTGGCGGCGGTGCTGATCATCGGCGCGGCACTGCTGGGCACGCGCGCCCGATAGGGTTTCACGACACGCCCGGTCTATCGGGCAGCATCGTGGCCGGGTCTTCCGCTTCCAGCACCTGCTGGGCCCAGGGCGCGAGGCGGGATGCATCGGCGCGCAGCACCTCTTGTTTGACGGCAAGAATCTGCGCCGGATGCATGGAAAAACTGCGCAAGCCCAGGCCGAGCAGCAATCGGGTGTACGCAATGTCGCCGGCCATCTCGCCGCAGACACTGACGCCCTTGCCTTGCAGATTGCATTCGCGAATGGTCTCCGCCACCAGGCGCAGTACGGCCGGATGCAGTGGGTCGTACAAGTGCGCCACCGATTCATCGGCGCGGTCGATGGCTAGCGTGTACTGGATCAGGTCATTGGTGCCGACCGACAGAAAATCGAAGTACTTGAGGAAAATCTTCAATGAGAGCGCGGCGGCCGGGATCTCGATCATGGCGCCGAGCTTGGCGTTCCCATACGCAACACCCCGATTGTCCAGTTCGGCGCGAGCGAAATCGATCAGGGACAAGGTCTGGCGGATTTCGCTGGGATGCGACAGCATCGGGATCAGCATGTTGACCTGCCCGTGGGCCGCGGCCCGCAGGATCGCGCGCAACTGCGTCAGAAACATGGCCGGGTCGGCCAGGCTCCAGCGAATGGCGCGCAGGCCCAAGGCCGGATTCAGGTGGGCCTCGTCGCGCATCGTGTCGTCCAGCGGCTTGTCGGCGCCCACGTCGATGGTGCGGATCGTCACCGGCAGGCCCTCCATGCCCTCGACCGCGCGGCGATAGGCGTGGTACTGCTCCTCCTCGTCCGGCAGGTTGCCGCGACGGCCCATGAACAGGAATTCGCTGCGGAACAGGCCCACGCCCACGGCGCCCGCCTTGACCGCGGCCGGCGCGTCTTCCGGCATTTCGATGTTGGCCAGCAGTTCGACTTTCTGGCCGTCCAGCGTGATGGCCGGGGTGTGGCGCAGCCTCCACAGGCGTCCGCGCTCCAGCTCGCCCTGGCGCTGCTTGAAGCCGTACTCGGCCAGGATGATGGGCGACGGATCGACGATCATCACGCCGGCGTCGCCATCGATGATGACCCAGTCGTCCTGGCGCACCAGCTGGCTGGCGCTGCGCGCGCCGACCACGGCCGGGATGTCCATGCTGCGCGCGACGATCGCGGTGTGCGAGTTCCTGCCGCCGACATCGGTGACGAAGCCGGCAAAAACACTTTGCTTGAACTGCAGCATGTCGGCCGGCGACAGGTCGTGCGCGACGATCACCAGCGGAACGTCCATGCTGTCGTCCAGCAGCAGATCCTGCTGCGTCTTGCGGCGACCGGCGCCCGGTGCCGTTGTGGGTGAAGGCACGCCCTTCATGTAGCGCAGGATCCGCTCGGCCACCTGTTCGAGGTCGGCCTTGCGCCCGCGCAGGTAGTCGTCCTCCATGTCGTCGAACTGGCGCGACAAAACCTCGAGCTGCGTCGTCAGTGCCCACTCGGCGTTGTAGAGGCGATCGCTGATCCAGTGCTTCACGCCGCTGATCAGCTCCTCGTCCTGCAGCAGCATCAGGTGCACGTCGAGCAGGGCCGTCAGCTCATGCGGGGCCTCCTTGGGCCCCATCAGCGCGATCGTCTGCTGCAGGCGATGGATCTCGTCGACCACCGCATTGCGGCCGGACCGCACCCGCGCGACCTCCTCCTCGACCTGCGAGGGCTCGATGAAGTAGTGCGCGACGTCGACCCGGCTGGACGCCATCAGCACGGCACGCCCGATGGCGATGCCGCGGGCGACAGG
>DATNCB010000377.1:0-1963 GCA_035571715.1 Ramlibacter sp. | reverse complement strand
TGGCCATCGCGTCGGGCTACACCAATGCCTCATGGACCCTCAAGTGCGAACTGGTGGCGCGCTACGTGTGCCGCCTGCTCAACTACATGCGCTCACGCGGCCTGGACGCCTGCGTGCCCGAGGCAGACCTCGAAGCCAGGGCGGTGACCCAGCCATTTCTCAACCTCACCTCGGGCTACGTCCAGCGTTGCGCCGCAACGCTGCCGCGTCAGGGCGTGCGCCACCCCTGGCGCATGTACCAGAACTACTTGCTGGACCTGCTGTCGCTGAAGTTCTCGCCGCTGCGCGATCGGGCGCTGCGCTTCGGCCAGCGCGGCGAGCTGCCAGGCTCGCGCTAAAGCGCATCCATCGAGCCTAAGCACCTCACGTGAGGTTCGAGAAGTTTGAATCCAGCCTCAGTTGGCCCGGCTGAGGCGTGGTCCGGGGGCTTGCAGCCCGTTCGCGCAGACGATCGGCGGCTGAGGTCCTCACCGTCGCCTTGCCAGTCCGGCGAAGCGTGGAGATCGGCGCCGCCGTGTGCAGCAGTTCATCTTCGCCACTCTCGTCCTGCAGCTTGAACCTGGACACCATGTGCAACAGCGAGCCAGCCTGGATATTCATGGATTCGGTGGCTGCAGTGGCCTCTTCGACCAGCGAGGCGTTTTGCTGCACCACCTGTTCCATCTGCGTGATGGCCGTGTTGATCTGCTGGATGCCCGAACTCTGCTCCTGGCTGGCGGCGGCAATCTCGGCAATCAGGTCGCTGACCTGCTTGAACGAGGCGACAACTTCCACCATCGTGTGCCCGGCGTCATTGGCCAGGCTGGCGCCGGCTTGCACCTTCTGCACCGAGTCGCCGATCAGCGTCTTGATTTCCTTGGCCGCCGCCGCGCTCCTGTGCGCCAGGTTCCTCACCTCGGCGGCCACCACTGCAAAGCCGCGGCCCTGTTCGCCCGCTCGCGCAGCTTCCACCGCCGCGTTCAGGGCCAGCAGGTTGGTCTGGAACGCAATGCCATCGATCACGCCGATGATGTTGGTGATCTTCTTCGACGAATCCTCGATGCCGTCCATGATGGCGAGGACCTGCTCGACGACGTCGCCACCCTTGTGCGCCACTTGCGAAGCACCCACCGCCAGCTGGCTGGCCTTGCGCGCGCTGTCCGCGTTGTGCGCCACTGTCGCAGTCAGCTCCTCCATCGTGCTGGCCGTCTCTTCCAGCGTGCTGGCCTGCTCCTCGGTACGTTGCGACAAATCCAGGTTGCCCTGCGCAATCTGCGCACTGGTGTCGGTAACCGCATGCGCACCGGCGGACACTTCGGCCAGCAGCGACCGGAGGTTGTCCGTCATGTGAACGATGGCTTGCAGCAAATGCCCCGTTTCACTGATCTCCCGGGCATCCAGCTTCACGGAAAGATCGCCATCGGCCACCTGTCTCGCAACGAAAATCGCCCTGCGCATCGGCCTCAAAATGGACATGGTGATCCACCAGGCGAAGAGAATTCCGAGCACTGCCACGGTCGCACCGGCGGCAATGAGAAGATCGCGGCCTGCCTCGGCCGTTGCCGTCACCTCGGCCGCGTCTTGTTGCAAGCCCGTGGTGTAGTGCTGGGCAAGCCTCTTGGCAGAGCCGCCATATGCATCGGCAGCCGGCAGCGCGGAAGAATTCAGCAGCGCAAGCGCCTCCTCGGCCTGCCCGGCTTTCTTCTTCTCAAGGACGGCGTTGCGCAGGTCGAGATAACTATTGCGCTTGAGGCCGACGTCATTCAGCAGTGCCAGGGCCTGCGGACCCGGCACCAGTCCTTCCACATCCTTCTGCGACACCGATACCTGCCTGGCGGCAGCTGCAAATTGGGGCGCCAGCATTCGCATGAGTTCCGAACCGTCGCCGGGGGACATCACCGCTGCGCGAACCGCGTTCGTGTCGGCTTCCGCGAGACACGCGCCCGCAAGTCGCTGAATGCGCGAGTTGGCGTCCGCCGTCCCG
>DATNCB010000376.1:0-2103 GCA_035571715.1 Ramlibacter sp. | reverse complement strand
GGCCAGCCGCTCGCGCAGCGTATGGATCAGCAGCTCGCGCGGCTCGACTTCCACTTCGACACTTTTGCCGTTGAGCTTGAAGGAAACCTTGTGCGTGTTGGCCATGTTGCGACTCCTGGTTGCCGTGACCTATGCCTTGGTGGCCCGTGCGTGCGCGCTTTGCAGCGCGCGCCGCGTCATCTCGCCGCACATGGCCGCCTTGTAGGCCGCGTCGCCGCGCTGGTCGGGCGTGGGGTCACAGATGCTCATGGCCAGGCGGGCCGCCTCGCCGAGGCTGGTCTCGTCGATCGGCTTGCCAACGAGGTAGTCTTCGGCGGCGCGGGCTTTCAGCGCTGTCGGGCCGACATTGGTCAGTGCGATGGCGGCCTTGGCGACGTTTGCACCAGTCATTTGCAGCAGCACGGCGGTTGCCGCGGTGGCGAAGTCTCCGGTCTTGCGCTTGAGCTTGCTGTACGACCAGCCGGTGCCGGCGGCCGGGATCGGGATCCGGATCTGGGTCAGGATCTCGCGAGGCTCCAGCAGTGTCGAGTACAGCCCCAGGAAGAAGCCGTCCGCCTTGACCACGCGCTCACCGCCCGGGCCTTTCAGCACGAACGATGCATCCAGCGCCAGCATCAGGGCCGGGTGGTCGTTGCCGGGGTCGCCGTGCGAAATGTCCCCGCCGATCGTGCCCTTGTAGCGCACCTGCGGATCGGCAATCCACCCGGCGCCTTCGACCAGCAGCGGCACCTTGTCCGCCAGCAGCGCCGACTTGAGCAGCTCGTGCTCGGTCGTCATCGCTCCGATATGGATCTCGTTGCCGACCTGGGTGATCCCGCGCAGGTCCGGGATTCGCGCCAGGTCGATCAGATGACTGGGCTGCGCGAACCGCAGCTTCATCATCGGCAACAAGCTGTGCCCGCCGGCCAGCAGCTTGGCGTCGGGCCCCAGCCCGGCAAGCAGCTGAATCGCATCGGCAATCGAGCGGGGGGAGTGATAGTCGAATCCGGCTGGAATCATGATGACTGTCTCCTGGTGGACCCTCGACGGACCTGGGGCGCGTGCATCCACGATGCAACCCTCAGGGCTGCGAAGCGTGATTAGAGCACCAACGCGCCGTCGGCGCACGGGCCAAATCCGGCGGTCCAACAGCCGAGTTTCCGCAACCAAATGGACGAGGTGGTCGTGGTTCTGACGCAGATCAAGATGATCAGCTGACGGCGGCCTATGAATAGATTAGTGGTGTTCGATGGGCGGCACGGATCCGGTGCGGATGAAAGCTCACTGATAGGTAAACGAAAGGCCAATATGGAACAAATCTGGTTGCGTCATTACCCTCCCGGGATTCCGGCCGAGGTCGATGTGCATGAGTTCGCTTCGCTCAGCGAAATGCTGCTGCGCAGCTGCCAGCGTTTCGGCGAATTGCCCGCCTGCAGCAACATGGGTGCGTCGATGACCTACGCTGAGCTCGACCGATCGAGCCGCAACTTCGCGGCGTATCTGCAGAAGTCGCTTGGCCTGCACAAGGGCGACCGGGTGGCGGTCATGATGCCCAACCTGCTGCAGTATCCGGTGGCGCTGCTTGGCGTGCTGCGGGCTGGCATGGTCGTCGTGAACGTCAATCCCCAGTACACGGCGCCCGAGCTGGAGCATCAGCTCATGGACTCGGGAGCCGTGGCCATCGTGGTGCTGGAGAACTTTGCCCACACCCTGCAGGAGGTGCTGCAGCGGAATTCAACGCTCAAGCTGGCCGTGATCACGACCGAAGTCGGCGACATGTTTCCGGTGGCCAAGGAATGGGTCATCAACGCCGTGGTGAAGTATGTGAAGCACATGGTGCCCGAATGGAAGATCGCGGGTGCCACCGCTTTCAATGCTGCGTTGCGCGCGGGGCATGGGCAGGACGTGGAGGAAGTGCCGCTCGGCCACGACGACACAGCCTTCCTGCAGTACACCGGCGGCACCACCGGCGTGGCCAAGGGAGCCGTGTTGACGCACGGCAACCTGATCGCGAACGTACAGCAGATGGCGGCGTGGCTGGCGCATGACCTCGTGGAAGGCAAGGAGGTGTTCGTCTGTCCGTTGCCGCTGTATCACATTTTCGCGCTGACCTGCACTCTCGTG
>DATNCB010000375.1:0-6568 GCA_035571715.1 Ramlibacter sp. | reverse complement strand
GGGTACTCTGATGGGAAATTCAGTCTGGTTCGCCGCGGGTCGCTTGTATGGCAGTCGCGTGCTGAAGGCACTTTGCAGAATTTCGCTTTCGCCGGATACCTGCGTGGGCCGCACAGAGTTGGCTTTCACCAAGTGGGGACGGTGGTCGATGGTGCTCGGGCATTTCATCCCGGGGATCTCGCTCGTAGCTCCGCCGCTGGCCGGAGCCCTCGGCATCCGGTGGTCCGTGTTTCTTGGGCTTACCGCCATTGGGGGCGCCTTGTACGGCAGCGTGCTCATCGGTGTGGGGATGCTTCTGAGCGACGGGATACTGAGCCTGGCCGATACGGTCCTGACTCATGGATTGCAATCGGCGGGAATTGTCCTCGTCCTATGCGCGGCCTACGTCGCATGGAGATGGTGGCGCAGACGTTCAGCCGCCGGGGCTTTGCAGGTGCCGCGTATCAGTGTGGCGGAGTTGCAGCAAGCATTGCGCGAGACTCCGTCGCCCATCGTCGTTGACGTCCGCGGCGAGGCGACCCGGCTCGCCGATCCTCGCCTGATACCCGGCGCGGTCGCAACGACCATCAGTCAGATCGTTCCGTTCCTTGCCGGGCATCCCAAGGCGGCACCAATCGTCGTCTATTGCGCGTGCCCGAATGATGCGTCGGCGGCTCAAGCTGTCCGTGTCCTCCGGGAGGCGGGCTATACACAGGCCCGCGCCTTGCACGGGGGTTGGGATGCCTGGTTGAACGAAGAAAACATCCGTTCCGGCTGAACTCCCAGCCGGTGGACATCCGGTGCGATGACAGCAAACTACACCGGGGCGTCGCCTCTGCGGCTGGCCTCGAAGAGGAACCAGGTACGCCGCTCGGCTTCATCGATCCAGACTTCGATCAGGCTCGCAGTCGCGACGTCGCGGTGTTCCTCGCACAGCTCGTGGGCTTCGCGCAGGTGCGCAGCAAGCGACTTGTTGTCCTCGCGCAGTTCGGCCAGCATGTCCAGCGGCTGGACATAGTCGGCATCGTTGTCCAGCACGCGTTGAATGCGCGCGATGTGGCCAATGGACTTGAGCGTGGGCCCGCCTATCTTGCGGATGCGCTCGGCGATCGGATCGGCAACTGCGAAGATCTGGTCGGCCTGCTCGTCCAGCAGCAGATGGTAGTCGCGAAAGTGCGGGCCGCTCATGTGCCAGTGGAAGTTCTTCGTCTTGAGGTAAAGCGCGAACACGTCGGCCAGGATTGCGTTCATCGCCGCGGCGATGTCCTTGGTTGCCGCGGCGTGCAAGTCCGTCGGCGTGGCCAAAGGCGCTTTTTGCCTGAGCTCGAGGTCGTGCATTTTTGCGGAGGCTGATTGCTTCATGATCGCGGTCCTTTTTTCGTCGGTGACTCCCGTATATTGAGCCGCGCGCGCGCCGTCGCGTCTGTACAGTGACGAACATTGGCGCAACGGTGGTATCGGTTCGTTGCGGGCGGCTGTGTGGCTATAGTGGATGGCTGAGGCTAGCCATCGTGTCAAACGTTCAGTACGTTTGCCGCCCATCCCTCTGGAGTTCACCATGACCGATTCCCACGCCGGGCCCCTCGACACCGGCACCTCGGACCTGATTGCCACGCTGGATGAGGGCATTCTGACGCTCACCCTCAACCGGCCGCAGGCGCGAAATGCGATGTCGCTCGCCATGAACGAGGCGTTGCAGCAGCAGCTCGCGCGGGCCGAGCTCGACCCGGCCGTCAAGTGCATCGTGCTCACCGGCGCCGGCAATGCCTTCTGCGCCGGCGGCGACGTCAAGGGCATGGCCGCTGCGGGTGACGGCACGGTCGGCGCGATGACCATCGACCAGGCGATCCATCGCCAGCGCCTGCATCAGCGCGCTACCGCAGGCAAGCTGTTCAAGATGCCAAAGCCGACGATTGCCGCTTTGCCCGGCGCCGCCGCCGGGGCGGGCCTGTCGCTGGCGCTTGCCTGCGACTTGCGCGTGATGGCCAGCACCGCAATTCTCACCACGGCGTTCGCGCGCGTCGGGTTTTCGGGCGACTATGGCGGCACCTACTTCCTGACGCAGCTGGTCGGTTCGGCCAAGGCCCGTGAGCTGTATTTCCTGTCCGAACGTGTCGCCGCTGACGAGGCGCTGCGCCTTGGCCTGGCCAACTGGGTCTGTGAGCTCGAGTCGTTGGCCGGCAAGACTCGGGAGATCGCGCTTCGGCTGGCAAAAGGGCCGACGGTGGCCTTGCGCTACATGAAGGAAAACCTCAACCGCGCGATGGGTGGCGACGTGGACGACTGTCTCGATCTTGAAGCCACCCACCACATTCACTGTGGCCAGACCGAAGACCACCGGGAGGCCGCGCGCGCGTTCGTCGAGAAGCGCGAAGCGGTTTTCAAGGGACGCTAGCGCAGCAGACGTGGTTGGCGCGCCGGGGTGGCATTGTGACCGTGTCCGAGGCACCGCCTATCGGTGACCTCGGAGCGCGGCTGGTTGGCGGGACAGTCTTTAGCGGTCGGAGCCGGCCAGGATGACGCCGCTCCTGCGGTGCTGCATCGATGCCAGGTACGACGAGCCGCTGTCTTCAGCGTTCAAGGCGTTGACTTCGCGGCGGGCCGAGATGTAGTCGGCCTTGACTTGCGCGCGGGTCAGATCGCTCTGGGGCAGGGACGCGTGATCCGACTGCGTCGACCATTCGCTGTTCGCGATTCTCAGTTGCTCGGCTTGCCCCATGACTTCCGCCTGCACTTCGGCGCGGGTCCGGGTGCTGACAAAAGGCGTGTTGTCGACGGTGATGTCGTCGGCATAGGCGTTGCTCGAAGCAATCGCGGCAAAGGCGAGAGCGGCGGCAGCCGTGGAGGCGATGGTGAGTGCGGATGCGAGTTTGCGGGTCATGATGATCTCCTTTGAGCGGGGGTTGAGATCTGGACCATGGCGGGCCGCTCAACGCCCGTCTGTCCAGCCCTGGTGCGAATCACCTTGGGACAGAAACTTGCAAGAAAACCGATTGCGAAATCGATCCAGGCACGCCACAAGGTCGGGTCGCCGCAGATCGCGCTCAAGGGTCCGTATGCGATGGCGCAAACGATCGCGCCTTTGAGAAGTGATTTGCCTCGCATGTCTGGCTCCTTGAAACTGCCAGCAAAGTATGGAGACCGCCTGCCAATGCGCAATCCGCCTGTCGTCTAGCCGGATGGCATCCCGCATTCACGTTCGCGACTAAACCGGTTTAGCTCATCCAAGCCGTTCGTTTAGTTGTGATCGGATTGCAGCGGACCTATCATTCGCGCAAGCTCATACAGTGACTCGAGGCCCTGATGCACATCCTGATCGTCGACGACCATCCGCTCTTTCGAGAGGGGTTGAAGACTCTTCTCACGGCACTGGAACCGGCCGTGCGGATATCGGACGCCGGCAGCGTTGCGGAGGCAATCGCCCTTTCGGCGGCGGACGCGCCCGACCTGATCCTGCTGGATATGAACCTGCCCGGGCCAAGCCGGCTGGACGCATTGCGGCAGGTCAAGGCTGCCAACGAGACCGCATCGGTCGTGGTCGTGTCCGGCGACGAGGATCCGGTGCTGATCCGCAAGGCTGTCGACGAGGGCGCCGCGGGCTATATCCCGAAGACGACAAACGCTTCGTTGACGATTCAGGCTTTGCGCCTGGTGCTGGCCAACGGCATCTACCTTCCGCGTGCCGCATTGACTGCTGGTGGAGAAGTCCGTTCGCCGCCGGCCGGATCCTCCAAGGAAGGAGCGCCGCCCGAATTCAGCGGCCGGCAGCTCGCGGTGCTGAAATGCCTGCTTCAAGGCAAAGCCAACAAGGTGATCGCGCGTGAGCTCGATATCGCCGAAGGCACGGTCAAGGCCCATCTCTGGTCGATCTATCAGGCCCTGGGCGTCAACTCTCGCGCGCAGGCCCTGTATCGCGTTCACGAGCTCCACATGTTCGACAGCGTCCCGGGCTGAGGCCGCCGTGAAAAAAAAAGGCACGACCGCTAAAGCCGTTGAACGCATCGGCGAAGACTTGCCTGATGAGTTGATACAGCTTTTCGCTCGCCAGGGAAGAAGGGTTCCGATACCGGTGTTCCTCAGTTCCCTGCTGTTGGCTTCCATGGCCTGGCGGGAGCTTGGAGGCTGGCTTCCGTGGCTGTGGCTCGCGACCGTGTCGCTCATCCTGGCCATTCGCTGGAAAGTCCTGGGCAGCCTGCCCGCCGCGACCTTGGCCGTGCGCGACAAGCTGCTGGTCGCGGTACTGCTGAGCGGGGTCAACGGCCTCGTTCAGGGCGTATCCATCGGCTTTGCGGTGGCGCTGGACACACCGGAGCGTGCCGTGCAGTCCATCGTTCTGCTGGGACTTTGCGCGGCTTCGGTCGCGACCACCGGCGGATACCGGCCCGCGTTCGTCGCGTTCATCGCGCCAACGCTCTTGCCACTGAGCGCGATGTGGGCGCTGGGGACATCGGGCACCTCGCAGCCATGGGTGGAATACTCCATCGCCGCGCTGATCCTGGTGTTCGGCATGGTATTGCTGGCGCTCGCCAACGACGCGTTCCGCCTCCTGAAGGAGTCGTTCGACATCCGCCAGGAGCAGGTGATCCTGAACCGGCAGCTTCGTTGGGCGCTCGATGATGCGGAAGTTGCCAACCGCGCCAAGACGCGCTTTCTGGCTTCGGCGAGCCACGACCTGCGTCAACCGATGCATACGCTTTCGCTGTTCGGCGCCGCATTGACGATGCGGCCTCTTGACGAAGCGACACGCCAGATCGCGATGCATATGAACACGGCATTGGAGGCGCTGAGCGCGCAAATCGACGCGCTGCTGGACGTATCCAAACTCGACGCCGGCGTGGTCCCGGTCAACAAGACGGCTTTCTCGCTGTCCGGTTTTTTGGCGCGGCTGCAGGATGAGTACCTTCCATTGGCCAGTGCCAGGGGTCTCGTCCTGACGACGCAATGTCCGCCCGATGCCGTGTGTGAAACGGATGAAGTCCTGCTCGCCCGCATCGTCAGAAATCTGCTGGAAAACGCGATCAAGTACACGCCGACCGGCGAGATCGCGATTCGCGCTCATGCTGGTGACCGTGCCGCTGCCGGCGGTGCAGGGGCCGATTGGGTGATCAGCGTCGAGGACACCGGCATCGGCATCCCCGAGGCCGAGCAGCAGCGCGTGTTCGAGGAGTTCTATCAACTGCACAATCCGGAGCGGGATCGTTCCCGCGGCCTCGGGCTGGGGCTTTCGATCGTGCGCCGGCTGGCGGAACTTCTTGAACTCGAGATCGACATGTCGTCGTCACCGGGCCGCGGGACATGCTTCAGCGTCATGGTGCCGCGGGCCGAGCGGGCCAGTGCCGCGTTGTCCGGCAATGGCCTGGCGGCCGGACTGGATTCCATCGAATCGCTGGCGGGAACGCGGGTACTGGTCCTGGACGACGAGGAGGCCGTCCGCAGGGGCATGGAGACGTTGCTGCAGGCGTTCGGCTGCGAGGTGCGATCGGCGGGCTGCATCGCCGAAGCCGTGGCGCAGTGTCGATCCATGCCGCCCGACATCCTGCTGGTCGATCTCAGGCTGAGGGGCGATGAGAACGGCATCATGGCCATTCAGCAGTTGCGTTCTGCCGATCCGGCCCTGCCGGCCATCCTCGTTAGCGGCGATACAGCGCCCGATCGCATCAAGGAGGCGCACGAGGCCGGTATCGCGATGCTGCACAAGCCCGTGTCAGCTCAGACATTGCACCAGGCGATTACGCGCGAAGTTCTTTCGAGGAGCAGCCGCCATGAGTCAGGAACCACCGTCCCCCAGTAAGCCGACCCGTGAAGATCGTGCGACGCGCTGGCTGTCGCACGGGTTCGAAACACTGGTGGCGTCGCTGGAGGGCGATCGGGAACGGACGGCGGCGAGCATCGACTTCGACGTGGTCATCGTTGGCACGGGCTACGGCGGCTCGGTGGCCGCCGCGGAGCTCGCCAGGACGCGCGGGAACAAGAGCGTCTGCGTGCTCGAGCGTGGCCGCGAGCATCTGCCCGGATCGTTTCCGGCGCGGATGGCGGAACTGGCCGGCGATGTGCGCTTCTCGACCAAGGAGTCGCACCACCCACGCGGCCGGCGCGAGGGCCTGTACGACGTGCGCATTGGCAACGACCTGTGCGCACTGGTCGCCAGCGGGGTGGGTGGCGGGTCGTTGATCAATGCAGGTGTGATGGCACTTCCGCACGAGGATGTGTTCGGCACCCCGGCATGGCCAGACGTTTTCCATAAATCGGGCACGGTCAAGAAGTTGTTGGCGTCGGGCGCCGATCTCAGGCAGCGACTAGGCGCAACGCAGACGGTGGAGTCCGTGACGGGCCAGCCCGAGCCAAAAAAATACACGGCACTGGGCCGGTTCACCCGCGCAAAGGTCGAGCCGTTGTTCATCACAGTGGCTCTCACCGACGCGTCCGCCAGGACGTTCGATACGGCAGCGGGTATCCGCATCGATGCGTGCGTTCGCTGCGGGGATTGCGCAACCGGCTGCAATTACAACGCGAAGATCTCGCTCGATGTGACGCTGCTGGCGGAAGCCACGCAGCACGGCGCCAAGGTGTTCGCGGGGGCGACGGTCCT
>DATNCB010000374.1:0-7162 GCA_035571715.1 Ramlibacter sp. | reverse complement strand
AGCGTCTGGTACAGCAGCCAGCCATTGAGCATGACGTCCATGGCGCGGTCGGGCGTCTTCACCTGCACCGTGCCGAGCAGCGCGCGCCAATACTGCTTTACCTCGGAGAGAACGGCGTCGAGGTCGGTGCGCCGGTAGCGGGTGACAAGCTCGCGCGCCTGCTGCGCCGATTCGCACTGGCCGAGGAAGAACACCACTTCAACGCTCTCGCCGGCCGCCAGGTCCACCACGCGTTGCAGCGCGGCGCAGGGGTCGAGGCCGGCACCGAGCGCTCCGGACAATGCCGCTTTGCCGGCCAGCGCCGCCGGCGCCGCGGGGCTGCCATTGCGCCCGAGGAACTCGGTGCGATCGGCGGTGAACGACTGCTGCGCGCCGCCCAGGTCGGCGAAAGCCACACGCCCGGGAAAGGCCACGCTCCAGGAATTGCAGGCCAGCAGTGCCCCGGTGGCGGCATCGAGCTCGCTCGCAATGAACGGGCTGCAGGCGCCGCGCGAGGCGCCGAGCACCCACGCGGCGTAGCCCGTGACGGACAGGCGACGCGGCCGGCCCGAGACGTTGCGCACGACCAGACGCGAAATCTTGACGGGGTCGCCCAGCGGCACGTACTGCAGCAGGTCCAGCGCGATGCCATGGGCCTGGTGCTCGAAGCGGCTGTATCCATGGCCGTGACGCGCGACGTAGTTTCCCTGGTCACGGATCGGCTGGCCGGTGGCGGTCCACAGGTGACCGGTGGACTCATCGCGAACGTAGAGCGCTTCGCCGGCGGGGTCGCAGACCGGATCGTTCGACCAGGGCGTGAGCTGGTTCTCGCGGCTGTTTTCCGCCCAGGTGTAGCCGCTGCCTTCGGCCGACACCTGGAAGCCGAACGCCGGGTTGGCGATCACGTTGATCCAGGGAGCAGGCGTGGTGGCGCCCTGTTCGAGCACTGCGACGTATTCGCGCCCATCCTCGCCGAAGCCGCCCAAGCCGTTGAAGAACTCCAGGTCCTGCGGTGGTTTGACGTGCTCAGGCAATGCCGGGGCGTTGTGCCGCCGCGGAGTGTGCGCGGGTGATGGGGGCGCCACCGCAAGCATGAGCTGCTCGGCGATCGTGCCGCGCCGCGCGATCAGGGCCACGCGAGCGACCGACTGCAACAGGGCACGCGCGGGTACGCTCATCAGGTCCGCCCGCAAGGCATACACGGCTCCCTGCGCCAGTTCGGCGCCGAAGCGCGGGCGCGACTGGCTGCTGCGCACCGCCGTTTCGATCGCGCTCTGCAGGTCCTGCACATACGAAGCGGCGCGCTCGTTGAGGATGACGAGGTCGACCGCGAGCCGTTTCATCCGCCAATACTCATGGGCTCGCAGCAGCTGACGGACCTGCGCAATGTCCTCGATCTCGTCGATGCGCAGCAGCACGATCGGCAGGTCGCCCGAGATCGAGTGCGGCCACAGTCCCGACTGTGGCCCGGCGCCGCGCACGATCGCCTCCGACGACGCGCGAAAACGCGCGTCGGCATACAGGATCGGCGCAGCCAGCCGCTGGAAGTCCGCCGCTTCCTCGGCTTTCACTCCGATGTGGCGCAACTGCACCTGGGCCTGGGTCCAGGCCAGCGTCTTGGCCCGGTCGAACGCATTGCGGTCATGGTGCTTGTCGATCAGGTGAAGCAGTTCGGCCCGCGACGGCGCGACCAGGGTCCAGAACGCCACGCGCGCGGACTTGCCGGGCGCTACCCGCACCCGCTGGCGCAGCGAGAACACCGCGTCCAGTACCGTGCCGGCCGTATTGGACAGCGGCGTGCCGGCGCTCATGGCCACGGCCGATGCGATGCTGCGGCCGCGCCCGATGAAGCGCGCGCGATCCGATTCGTACTGGACCTCGGCGGCGGCCTCGCCTTCCACCACCGCGAAATGCGCGGCCCAGATCGGCGCTTCGCCGGGCCCGCGCGGACGCCGGGTCGCGATCAGCGCTCCGAATTCCGGCAGGTACTCGGTCTGCACGAACAGCTTGGCGAAGGCCGGGTGCGCGTTGTCGGCGGCGGCCGGCGCGAGCACCAGCTCGGCGTACGACGTGAGCTCGATCTGGCGCGCTCTCCGCCCGCTGTTGACGAGCAGCAGACGGCGCACCTCGCCGTCGTCCTCACCCGAGACCAGCACCTCCATGCTCGTTGCGAGCGTGCCGTCGCTGCGTATGAACTCCGCATGGTCCTCGCCGAACACGACGTCGGGAGTCACTGCGTCGCCCTCCAGCGGTTGGGCGCTGGCCGACCAGACCGCGCCGCTGTCCGTGTCGCGCAGGAAAATGTACGAGCCCAAGTCGTCGCGGGTCGCATCCTCGCGCCAGCGCGTCACCGCGATGTCGCGCCAGCGGCTGTAGCCGGCGCCCGCCGCCGTCAGCATCACCGCATAGCGCCCGTTGGACAGCAGATGCGTGATCGCAGCGCCGCCGCCCGGCCCGCGCAGGCGCCGCACTGCCGAAGCCGCCACAACCGGTTGCGCCGGGGAAGCCTTCACTTCCTCCGCGCGTGGATGGGCCACGCCCACATCGCGCGGCATGCGCTCCTGCAGCAGCAGCTCGCACGCCTGGATCATCGGTTCACGGTGGAAGCGATCGCGCATGCGGCCTTCGTGCAGGGCGTTCGCGATCGACACGATCGTCATGCCCTGGTGGTGCGCCATGAAGCAGAGCACGATGGCGAAGCCGGCGTCATCGGGCAGGCGCGCCCGGGTGAAGTCCAGGGCCTCGTAAAAACCATAACGGCCGGCCGCGCCCATCACGGCCAGCCGTTCGTAATTGCGCAGCGCTCCGGCTGCGTCGACCATTGCTGCCAGCCCGGTCGCGTAAGGCGCGATCACGACGTTTTCCGCCAGCCCGCGTTTCAGGCCCAGTCCCGGCACGCCGAAGTTGGAGTACTGGTAGGTGAATTCCATGTCGCGGGCGTTGTAGGCCGATTCCGAAATGCCCCACGGAATGTCCATCGCCTCGCCATAGGCTTGCTGCCTGCGCACGACCAGCCGGTTGGTCTGCTCGAGCAGGCTGCCGGCGGGGGCGCGCATTACGAGCGAGGGCATCAGGTACTCGAACATGGAGCCGGACCACGAGATCAGCGCCGAGCCGCTGCCCATCGGCGTCGCGGTGCGGCCGAGGCGGAACCAGTGCCGCGTCGCCGCATCGCCCTTGGCAATGGCGAACAGGCTGGCCAGCCGCGCCTCCGACGCGAGCAGGTCGTAGCAGCTCGGATCAAGCCGGTTGTCGGCCAGCGAATAGCCGATCGACAGCAGCTTGCGTTCGGGGTCCACCAGGAATGCGAAATCCATCGCCAGCGCCATTTCGCGCGCCTCGAACGCGAGCAACTTCAGGCGCGCTCCGAGCACGAGCGGTCTATCGGCCGTTTGCAAACGATCTCGGTCATGTTCGGCAAACGCCCGGCCGGCGGCCTCGATCCAGTACACCAGGTCCGGCGTTTCGCCGTCCTCGGACATGGGCAGCAGTTGCCGCGCCGCTGTCGCCGCCTTGTCGGCCAACCGCTTGAGCACCGCGAGCAGCGGTCGATCCGCTTCGGTGCGTTTCGTCTGGGCCTCGATCTCGCGCAGGATGACGCCGAGCTGGCGTCCGCCCTCGCCGCTCGCGGCGGGTAAACCGGCCATGGCTTCGCGGGCCAGCTGGAGGTGGTCCGCTACGCCCGCGCGCGAGCGCGGCGCCAGCGGCGCGGCGATCCACTCTTCGCAGGCATTGGCCAGAACGATCAGGTGGCCCGCCAGGTTGCCGCTGTCCACCGAAGAGACATAGGCGGGCGCCAGCGGCTGCAGGTCGAGCGTGCCGTACCAGTTGTACAAGTGGCCCTTGAAGCGTGCCAGCTTGTTCAGCGAGGCGAACACCGCTTCGATCCGCTCCACGGTTTCGATCGTGCCGGCCCAGCCGAAGTCGCGCGCGCTCACCGCCGAGAGCAGGTAAAGGCCGATGTTGGTGGGCGAGGTCCGGTGCGCGAGCGCCGGTCTGGGGTCCACCTGGAAGTTGTCCGGCGGCAGCATGTTCTCCGACGGCGTAACGAAGGTTTCGAAGAAGCGCCAGGTGCGCCGGGCGATCAGGCGCAGCTCGCTTTCCTGCGCCGGCGTGATCGCGTTGCGCTGTGCAACGGTGGGCGCGCGGCTGGACCATAAGGCCAGCGCCGGCGCGGCCAGCCACAGCAAAGCGAACGGCAACGCCAGCGGCCAGGACGTGGGCGCGAAAGCCATCGCACCGCCCGCCATCGCCAGGCCCAGTCCCGTTCCGCGGTCCATCTGGCGGTAGAAGCCGCGCACATCCAGGCGCGGAGACTGCGCCGATTGGGCGGCCGTCGTCCATTCGAGCAGATGGCGCCGCGTCACTAGCAGGCGCACCAGGGTCCTGAGAATCGCATCGGCCATGCGCCAGGCCTGGTCGGCCAGGAAGGCGAGCGAAAAGAACGTCTGCAACACCGCCAGGCGCAGATCGCCGGCGAGCGCGCGCAGATGCTTGGGAAGATGAATGCCGGGGCGCCGCGGCACGATGGCGAACAGCGCCGGCAGGAAGGCGGGGATGGCCATTGCGGCCAGCACCAGCAACGTGGCCTTGGCGGCCGACGGCAGCGGCAGCGCCCAGCCCAGGCCCAGGGTCGCCAGGGTGAGCGGCGCCAGCAGCGAACGCCTCAGGTTGTCCAGTATCTTGCCCAGGCCAATGCCCGGCACCGTATGGTGGGCCGTGCGGTGCCGCAGCAGCCAGGGCAGCAGCTGCCAGTCGCCGCGCGTCCAGCGATGCTGGCGTTTGGCGGCGACGTCGTAGCGCGAGGGAAACTCCTCGACCACTTCGATATCGGAGGCCAGCCCCGCGCGCGCGAAAATGCCTTCGAACAGGTCGTGGCTGAGCATGGTGTTGGCCGGCACGCGATCCGCCAACGCGGCTTCGAAGGCGTCGATGTCGTAGATGCCCTTGCCGGTGTACGAGCCTTCACCGAACAGGTCCTGGTAGACATCGGACGCGGCGGCGGCATACGGGTCGATCCCACCGGGCGCCGAGAACAGCCGCTGGTAGAACGATCCTTCGCGGCCAACCGGCAGCGAGGGGGTGACGCGCGGCTGAAGAATGCCGTAGCCGCCCACGACACGACCCAACGCCTGGCTGAAGCGCGGCCGGTTCAGCGGGTGCGCCATCTTGCCGATCAGCCGCAGCGCGGCATCGCGCGGCAGTCTCGTGTCGGCGTCCAGCGTGATGACGTAACGCACATTGGCGGGCAAGTGCCCTTGCGCCTCGGTCGGCTGGACGAAGCTGGTGTCGGTAGCGCCGCGCAGCAGCCGGTTCAGTTCGTGCAGCTTGCCCCGCTTGCGCTCCCAGCCCATCCACTTGCCCTCGCCCGCATTGAAGATGCGGCGCCGGTGCAGCATGAAAAAACGCGGCCCGCCTGCGGGCCCGGGTCCGTAGCGGCGATTCAGTTCGGCGACGGCCGCGGCCGCCACGGCGACGAGTGGCGCGTCGCTTTCCGTCACCTCCCGGTCGGCGTCCAGGCCGTCCGCGAGCAGCGCGAAAGCGAGGTCGCCGCCGGCGCCCGAAAGATGATGGACCTCCAGGCGTTCGATCTGTTCCAGCAGGTCGGCCTGGCTGGTCAGCAGCGTGGGCACGGCAACCAGCGTGCGCGAGCCCGGCGGAACGCCGCCCCGCAAGGCCAACCCGGGCAAGGCCACCGCGCCGGCACTCAAGGTGGTGAGGCGATTGACCAGCGCCGTCGCAACATCGGTCGCGGGAAGGAACGCGGCCAGTGCGATCAGCACCAGCAGGCCCGTGTCCGCATCGGGGCGCCATACGGCCCACAGCGACAGCGCCAGCAGCAGTGTCGCAACCAGCAGGATCGCCGCGACATAGCCGGCGATGCCGAGGTGCACGTGCACTCGCGTGATCGCCAGGCGCAAAGGCGGCACGAAACCGATCGCCCGCTCGAGCGCGCGCCGCCCTTCGGCGATCAGGTGATAGCCGGGATCGGCGATGCGCTCGGCCTGCGCCGCATCGATGCAAGCCGCTGCGCCCTGCTGCGAAGCCTCCAGCGCAAAGGTGGCAACGTCCATTTCGGTAAGTCCGGAACCGCGGGCCAGCTGTTCGATGGCGCTGCGATACAGGTTTCGGGTGGCGAAATCCATCGCGGCGAAGGCACTGCGCCGCCGCAGGCATTCATCGACCAGGCTCACGCTCTCGAACAGCTCGGCCCAGTCGATGTCGGAGATCAGCCGCATGCTCGTGATCACGTTGCGCACCGTGACGTTGGAGGCGCCTTGCCGCTGGTGCGCGTGCTCCACCACCTCGCCAACCGACGTGTCCTGCAGCTTGAGCCGCTCCTCCAGCCAGCCCAGCGCCGGCGTCGTGCGGGGATCCTGGTCTCTCAGCCGCTTGGCGAGCTGCGCGGCAAAGAGTTCCGACAAGGGACCCTGCTCGCGCGTGGCGATGTCGGATTCGAGCGCGGAATGGGCGTGGCCGGAAACGAGCAGCCGGTTGGCCAATGCCTGGGCGTCGGTGCGCGCCCGCCGGCCGTCCGTGATCTGGTCGGCCAGGCGGCGCAGGTTCTCGATGAGGACGATGCGCAGCGTGATCGCGACCGCCCACAATTCGCCGATCGTGAGCGGCTGCACGCGCTGGTAGGCAGCGATGAAGCGCCGCAGCGCCGCGGGATCGAAGTGGCTGTCGGTGTGGGCCACGAACGCCCAGGCCAGGCCGAACACGCGCGGATAGCCGGCGAACGGGCCGCCGGCGAGCTTCGGCAGCTGCCGGTAGTAGCCCGGCGGCAGGTCGTCGCGGATTTCGCGGATCTGCTCTTCGACCAGGTGGTAGTTGTCCAGCAGCCATTCAGCCGCGGGCACGACGCCGCGGCCGCTTTCCAGCTCCGCCGCGCTGGCGCGATAGGCGGCCAGCAGGACAGCCGCGTTGGCATCGAGGCGGCGCTGCAGCGACAGGACGGCTTGCGGCCTGGCCGTGACCGGCTGGGCTGCCGCCAGGCTGCGCGCGTGCTGCTCCAGCCGTTCGATACCGAACAGCTCCTGTCTGACCGGCGCAGTGTCGTTCCACGGCGGCGGCGGTGCACGGCGTGCGAACAACTGCCTTGTCGGCCCGATCACTGCGGGCGCAGGTCGTATTCGCGCAGCATCACCGGCTCGCGCGAGCCTTGGGCCAGGCGCCTGCGCAC
>DATNCB010000373.1:0-1405 GCA_035571715.1 Ramlibacter sp. | reverse complement strand
TTGCGCACCAGGAGGTCGATCGCCTGGATCTCGTTGGTTCCTTCGTAGATCATGGCCACGCGCGAATCGCGCACGATCTGCTCGATGCCCCATTCCCTGATATAGCCATGGCCGCCGAACACCTGCAGGCACGCGCTCGAGCCGTGAAACGCCTGCTCGGTGAACGCGGCCTTGAGGACCGGTGTGACCAGGCTGCACCAGCGCTGCGCGCCCCGGCGCCGGTCGGCATCCGGGTGATGTTTCGCGATATCGAGTTCGATCGCGGTCTTGTAGGCCAGCACCCGGCCGCCATCGACCCAGGCGCGCTGCGTATCGAGGATGCGGCGCATCGCGGGATGGCCGCCGATCGGATCGGCCGCATCGTTGCTCTCGCGTCGGCCGGGCACGCGCATCTGCCGGCGCTCGAGCGAATAGGCGCTGGCTTTCTGCCAGGCCGCGTCCAGCAGGCCGATGCCCTGCAACGCCACATGCAGCCGCGCCGCGTTCATCATGACGAACATCGCGTTCAGCCCGCGGCTGGTCTCGCCGATCAGCCAGCCGGTGGCGCCCTCGAAGCGCATCACACAGGTCGGGCTGCCATGCAGGCCCATCTTTTCCTCGATGCGATCGCAATGCACGCCATTGCGGCTGCCTGAAGGCAAGAGCTTCGGCACGACAAAGAGCGAGAGCCCCTTGGGTCCGGCTGGAGCGTCGGGCGTTCGCGCGAGCACCAGGTGGACGATGTTGTTCGTGAGGTCGTGTTCACCGCCGGAGATGAAGATCTTGTTGCCGTCCAGGCGCCAACTGCCGTCGGCCTGCGCTACGGCCCGCGTGCGCGCCAGGCCCAGGTCGCTGCCGGCGTGGGCCTCGGTCAGGCACATCGTGGCCAGCCATTCGCCGCTGGCGATCTTGCCCAGGTACTGTGCCTTGAGCTCTTCGCTGCCGTGCTGGCGCACGCATTCGTAAGCGCCGTGCAACAGGGCAGGCGCCATGGTCCAGCCATGGTTGGCACCGGCCAACATTTCGTAGAGCACGGCTTCGAGCACGCACGGCAGGCCCTGGCCGCCGTCCGCCGGCGCGCAGGACAGCGCGGGCCAGCCGCCTTGCCAGAACGCCTGGTACGCGTTGCGAAAGCCCGGTGGTGTGGTGACCTCGTCGCCCTGCCAGCGGCAGCCCGGCGAATCGCCGGCGCTTTGCAGCGGCGCCACGACTTCGGCCACGAATTTGCCGGCTTCGCCGATCACCTGCAACATCAGGTCGCGATCCGCATCCGCGAACACGGGCATCGCCGCAAGCTGCGCGTCGGCACGCAGCACGTCGAACAGGATGAATCGGACGTCGTCTTGGGCCGGTTGCCAGTTCATAAATTGGTTGGCGCTAATCGTCTGCGTGCACGGCCGCACCCAGATACGTGTCGATCACGCGC
>DATNCB010000372.1:0-3797 GCA_035571715.1 Ramlibacter sp. | reverse complement strand
GACGCGATCGCAGCCAAGCAGATCGATGTGATGGACATCTACACCACGGATGCCAAGATCGCGCACCTGGGCCTGGCCGTGCTGAAGGACGACCAAGACTATTTTCCGCGCTACGACGCCCTGGTGCTGTACCGGCTGGACGTGCCGCAGCGTTTTCCGCCGGCGTGGGCGGCGCTGGCAAAACTCGCGGGCAGCATCGACGAGAACGCGATGATCGCCATGAATGCGCGGGCCGAGCTCGACGGCATGCCGTTCGACGCGATTGCGCGCGATCATTTGGCCGGCAAAGACAGTGCGGGCACCGGCACGGCACGACGCGGCTTCATGGGCAAACTGCTGGGACCCGACCTGGGCCGCCTGACGCTGCAGCACCTGGCGCTCGTTGCGATCTCCGTCGGCATAGCTGCGACGGCCGCCATTCCGCTGGCCCTGCTGGTCTTTCCCCGGCCGAGGGCGCGGGCGGCGCTGCTGGGAGCGACCGGCCTGCTGCAAACCGTGCCCTCGCTGGCGCTGCTGGCGATCCTGATCTGGCTGGTCGGCGCGATCGGCGTCGTGCCGGCGGTTATCGCGCTGACGCTCTATGCGCTGCTGCCCATCATGCGCAACACTGTGACAGGCCTGGCCGAGGTGCCGCAAGGCTTGCGGGACGCGGGCCTGGCGCTGGGCATGACGCCGGGGCAGCGTCTGGTCCTGGTGGAACTGCCGCTGGCTTGGCCGACGATCCTGGCAGGTATCCGCATTGCCACGACGATTGCGATCGGCACCGCAACGATTGCGGCATTCGTCGGAGCCGGCGGCTACGGCGAGCGCATCGTGACCGGCCTGGCCGTCAATGACAGCGACCTGCTGCTCGCCGGCGCCCTGCCCGCTGCCGCATTGGCCCTGGTGAGCGAGGCCTTGTTCGAAG
This sequence comes from Ramlibacter sp., assembly GCA_035571715.1. Taxonomy (GTDB): domain Bacteria; phylum Pseudomonadota; class Gammaproteobacteria; order Burkholderiales; family Burkholderiaceae_C; genus Ramlibacter. Next base: position 2,890 of record DATNCB010000372.1, on the reverse strand, counting down.
GCATCGCGCGCATCGCAGGCCGGCGATAGTCCCGTTACTGCCCGACCCCGTGAAGTCCTCCAAAGTCATATGTCATCGTACAACACGAGAGGCGGATGCAAGGGCAAGATCGCGCCGCAAAACCGGGAATCCCTAACTCGCGCAAGTGGCGGCTTGAGTCGCTTCCTGCGCCCGGCGCAGGCGTTCGCGGCTGTTGGTCAGATGGATTCGCATGGCCGCGCGGGCCGACTCGGCATCACCGCGAGCGATGGCCGAATAGATCTCCTCGTGCTCGCGGTTGACGCGGCGCAGGTACTGCGGCAAATCTTCCTGCGCGAAGCGCGAGGAGTTGATGCGCGTGCGCGGGATCAGCGTGGCGCCCAGGTGGCTCATGATGTCGGCGAAGTAGCGGTTGCCGGTGGCGGTGGCGATCGCCAGGTGAAAGCGGAAGTCGGGCGTTACCGCATCGCCTTCGCCTCCGACATTCGCCTCGAAGGCATCGAGCGCGGCACGCATTTCGGCCAACTGGGCGTCGCTGCGCCGCTGGGCCGCCAGCCCCGCGGACTCGGTTTCGAGGCTGATGCGCAACTCCAGCACGGCCATGACGTCCACCGCCGTTGCTATGTCCGAAGGATCGATGCCGAAGCCCTGCCCGGGCCGCGGCTGGAGCACGAAGGTGCCGATGCCGTGTCGGGTCTCGACGAGACCGGCCGCCTGCAGCCGCGACAGCGCCTCGCGCACCACGGTGCGGCTCACGCCATAGGAATGCATGATCTCGGACTCCGTCGGCAGCTTGTCGCCCGGCTTGAGCAACTGGGCCTGGATTTGCGCGCCTATGCCTTCCACCAGCTCGTGCGCGAGCCGGCGCGACCGGCGCCGGACAAGGGGCGCATCAGTGGGCGCCGGCGGCTCGGCCGCCGGCAGCGTTGCTGGCGCATCGCCGGCTGTCAGCGCGGTTGACAAGTTTGCCATCGGCTGATGATAATTCTTTAGTCGTTGTATGACAACTGATAACGGATAAGGTTGATATGAACGAGACAACAAAGCTGGGGCGGCTGTTGCTTACCGGCGCAGCCGGTGGTTTGGGCAGGGTCTTGCGGCAAAGGCTGAGGCCCCACGCCAGCGTCATGCGCCTGTCCGACATAGCGCCGATGTCGCCGGCAGGAACCGCCGAGGAGGTCATTCCCTGCAACCTGGCCGACAAGGCTGCGGTGGATCGCCTGGTGCGAGGCTGCGACGCGATCGTCCACCTTGGCGGCGTGTCGGTGGAGCGGCCGTTCGAAGAGATCATGGAAGCCAATATCAAAGGCGTGTTCCACGTTTACGAGGGCGCGCGCCGCCATGGCGTCAAGCGCGTGGTGTTCGCGAGCTCGAACCATGTGATCGGCTTCCACAAGCAGGGCGAGATCCTGGACGCCGACTCGCCGCGGCGGCCGGACGGTTATTACGGCGTGTCCAAATCGTATGGCGAAGATCTGTCGCGTTTGTACTTCGACCGGTACGGCATCGAGACGGCCTGCCTGCGCATCGGCTCCAGTTTTCCAGAACCACGGGATCGACGCATGCTCATCACGTGGCTGAGTTACCGCGACCTCACGGAACTGGTGCGCTGCTGCCTGTTTGCTCCGCGCCTGGGCCACACCGTCGTCTACGGCATGTCCGCGAACCGCGACCGCTGGTGGGACAACAGCAAGGCAGCCCATCTCGGCTTCGCTCCGCAGGACAGTTCGGAGCCGTTCCGCGCCAAGGTCGAGGCGCAGGCTCCGCTGAATCCGGCCGATCCGGCCGCCCAATACCAGGGCGGCGCTTTCGTTGAGGCCGGGCCGTTCGAGTCGCTCTGATGCGGGCCGAACTGGTCTTCGACGCGCGCAACGCCATCGGCGAAAGCCCGGTGTGGCTGGCGTCGCAGCAGGCGCTGTACTGGGTCGACATTCCGGCGCGCCGTCTTTACGAGTGGGACTCGGCCACCAGGCACGTGCGCCACTGGACCGCGCCGGAGATGATCGGCTCCATCGCTGCGCATGCCAGCGGCGGCTGGATCTGCGCAATGGAAACGGGTGTATTTCACCTGCACGCCGATTCGGATGGCGCGCTGCGAGGCCCTCGCGTCGCGGCCGTCGATCACGCGCGGCCCAAGATGCGGTTCAACGACGGGCGCTGCGACCGCCAGGGCCGTTTTCGCGCGGGCACCATGTTGATGGACATGGGCGCGGCTCAAGACGTGGGCCGGGTTTACGCGCTGGAGGACGATGGGACGCTCAGGCCGCTGGTCGACGGGCTGATCGTCTCCAACGGCATGGCGTTCAGCCCCGATGGCCGCACGATGTACCTGAGCGACTCGCACCCGCAGGTCCAGTGCATCTGGGCCTACGACTACGACACCGACACCGGAACGCCGTCCAACCGGCGCCTGTTCGTGGACATGAAGCCCCTGCCCGGCCGGCCGGATGGCGCCGCGGTCGACGAGGACGGCTGCTACTGGATCTGCGCCAATGACGCGGGCCTGGTGCATCGATTCACGCCAGCGGGAAAGCTGGACAGCTCGCTCGAACTGCCGGTCAAGAAGCCGGCCATGTGCGCCTTCGGCGGCGCGCAACTGGACACGCTCTACGTCACTTCGATCAGGCCGGAAGGCATAGCCGTGTCGGACCAGCCCCTGGCGGGCGGTGTGTTCGCGCTGTCGCCGGGCGCCAAGGGCCTGCCGGAGCCGGCCTTCGTTCAACATTCCACAACCGAGAGGAAGACATGAAACTCAAGTTCAGGCACCAGCTCACCGTGGCTGGCGCAATTGCTGCCCTTGGCGTCGTAGCGCAAGCCACGGAGTTCCGCTCGGCCGACATCCATCCCGACGGATACCCCACAGTGGACGCGGTGAAATTCATGGGCGAGCGCCTGAAGACGCTGACCAATG
>DATNCB010000371.1:0-1383 GCA_035571715.1 Ramlibacter sp. | reverse complement strand
CCACTGCTGTCCGGTAAAAGTCGCGGTTCCATAGCGCTTTCCGCTGGGGAAGCGGCGCGGCGAGGCTGAGGGGGACTTGAAATGCGGCGGTGCCCGAAAAGGGCGCGCCAGTTCATACAGTGGTCAGGTGCGTGCGCGGGGGCGTGGGTGTTGCGGAAGTGAGCTGAAGGCGGTTAAACCGCAGGCGCCAACCCTTGCAACAACCACCCCGCAACATGTACAGCATAAGCCGAATCCAGCAAGTCCTGAAGGCGGTGCCGCAAGGCGCCTTTGACAAGATCGTGCAGGGCCATGGGGGCGACCGCTACGTGAAGCGCTTTCGGTGCCGCGATCAGTTGGTGGCAATGCTGTACATGCAGTTGGCCGGCGCGCAGAGCCTGCGGGAGCTGCAAGCGGGGTTCAATGCGCAAACCAGGCACCACTACCACCTGGGCACCGCGCGGGTGGCCCGATCGACGCTGTCAGAGGCCAATGAGAGGCGCAATCCGCTGATCTTTGCCGAGCTGCTGAAGCTGCTGATCGAGCAGGCCGGCCGGGCGCTGCGGCGCGAGCGCAGTGAGCTGCTGTACCTGCTGGATGCCACGACGGTGCCGCTGCCTCCTCGCTGCAGCCAGGAGCTGCGCGGACACATGAGCAAGCGGGGCAACCACGGCATGAAGTTGCACTTGCAGTTCGAAGCCGACAGCGCCGCGGTTGCGAGCGCGAGCATCACCAAGGCGGCGGTCAACGACATCACTGAGGGGCGCAAGCTGCCCATTGAAGCGGGCGCCACTTACGTGTTCGACAAGGGCTACTGCAACTACAACTGGTGGCACAGCATCGATCAAAAGGGCGCCACCTTCGTCACGCGCTTCAGGCGCGATGCTGCGCTGACGTTCAAACGCGAGCGGCGGGCGAGCAAGAAGAAGGGGATTCTGCGCGACAGCATCGTTGCGTTCGCGCTACGAACACCGCGCGGCGGGCACCGAAATTCATACAGTACGCCACTGCGGCGCATCGAGGTGCACTGCCCCGACCAGGCGCCCCTGGTGCTGGCAACCAATGACCTAACCAGCCCGGCCGAGGAGATCGCCCTTCTGTACAAGCAGCGCTGGGCCATCGAGTTGCTGTTCAAGTGGGTCAAGCAGCACCTGCAGATCCGCCGCTTCGTGGGCCGCAACGAGAACGCCATGCGCATCCAGCTGCTGACGGCGCTGATTGCCTACATGCTGGTGCTGCTACTCAAGAAGGCCTCTGGCTTTCCCGGCACGCTGTGGATGCTGCTGGCCGAACTGCGTCACAGCCTGTTCCAGCGCCCTCGCACCGACGAGTCCTACTGCAGGCGAAGGCGGGCCTTACAAGAGTACATCGCCACAGTCCAGCCATGCCTGTTCACATGAAATC
>DATNCB010000370.1:0-2202 GCA_035571715.1 Ramlibacter sp. | reverse complement strand
TTGGGGGCCAGCAGACTGGTCGTGCTGCCCACCGGCTTTGCCTGCTCGCTCAAGGCGCCACCTCCGACGGCCATTGCGAACGCCTTGCACGCCCTGAACCTGCTGATCGCCCATCAACTGGTTCGTGATCTGGAGCAACTGAACGGCCAAGTTGACGTCGCGACGGTGCCGCCCTTGTGCCCGCTCGCCGTGTCCCCGTACGATTTCTCGCGCGCAGATGAATTGATCGAGCGCGCGGCAGAGAGCACTTGCCGATGGCTGGATGGCGGAGGACTGACGCGCCAACGCATCCCTGGCGCGCTGCGCCCGCACGTTGACTGAAAAACGATCCTGCCCGGCCCCGCCTTTGCCGCGAGGTCTGACATGAACCTAGCGCTCTCCCACTTGTTCGCCGCCCGCCCGCTTGAACATCTCGAGGTTCAGCGGCCACTCGTTGCCTAGCCAATAAGCATGCGTCGTGTGGTCCGCGAGGTCGTCGCCGGTCAGGCCATGCACGAACACATCGAGCTTGCGGCGATGCTCGTCCAGCCAGGGAATGACCTTGTCGAACTCGGACGCACTGAAAGCGAGCTGACAGCTCCACTTGGGGTGCGGGCCGACCAGCGCTTCATGCACGCGACCGACCTGCACCTTGAAAAGCCTGCCCGCTTCCTCGCACAGCGCCCGCGCCTGCGCCACCGTCTCGGGGCCGAAGTAAACGTGGGCGTGATAAGCCTTGTGGACATTCTGCGGACGGCGCGGCACGATGGTCATCGATCAACCTTGTTGCGGTTGTTGCCCATCGAGCGCGGCCAGCAGGGCTTTGCGCCGCGCGAGGCTTTCGGCGGGCCAGTATTGCTTGCGGTCGTAGTACTCGGAGACGGCGGGTGTGCCGGGCGCCAAGATCACCCAGGGCTGCTTGGAGGCGGTGAAGATGTGGATGTCCGGCGGCAGGTGGTCCGGTTCATCGAGCGTGCCGACGCGAACGAAGCGCACCGAGGGCCCCGCGCCGGCATAGTTGCTCCACACGGCAACGCGGCACTTGGGGCAGCGCGCGATCTTCTGGCCTTTGCCGCTGGCCGAGGGCGTGTCGACGATCTCGGGCACGCCGCCCAATAGCGTCACCCGGTTCGCTTCGATCATCGCGTTCAGCGCGAACGAGGCACCGGTCTCGCGCTGGCACCAGCGGCAGTGGCAGCAGTGGACGAACAGGGGCGCCGTTTCCATGCGGTAACGGATGGTGCCGCAGTCGCAGCCGCCGGAAAGTGGATACATGCTGGAGAGTCTACGAGCTTGCGCCGATGTTCAGCGATCGCGGGCAAGCAGCCGCAAGCACTTGTGGCGCATCGCCTCGATGGCCGCGCGATGCCGGCTGCGCAGCGCCCCGATTTCCCCGGCGATCGCCGCTCGGGGATGGATAGTTGCACGAGTCCACAGCGACTGCAGCAGTTCGGTGTGGCGGATCGCAACTTCCATCATGTCGACGGCAAGCTGAGGGAGCGCGCATCTGAGTTTGCGGATTTCATCGAGCAGGCGAACGACGGCATGGCAGCGGTTGCGGTCAAACCACGACTCGACCAATTCGTCGAAGGCGGCCTGGTACCGTTCCAGCGCGGCTACGAGCTGGAACGCGATGGCGGTGACGGCGGGTGCGGGTGAAGAGGACATGCCGAAAGTGTAGGCACAGTGCGGCGCTAATCCACCTCATCAACATTGAGTTACCCAGGTTCACTCACGCGAAGCCTGTTAATGTCCGGCTTCAAATTAGTACTCCGGTTTTTTCTGCTACACCCTTCGTCGCCGCCACCACATGAATCGATACCAATTTTTCGTTTCCCTGATCTGTAGCCTTGCCCTGCCCGCCGCCGCGTTCGACCTGCAGGGGCACCGCGGCACGCGCGGTCATGCGCCGGAGAACACCCTGCCCGCATTCGAGCGCGCACTGCGCATCGGTGTCAGCACATTGGAGCTTGACATCGGCATCACCGCCGATGGCGTGGTGGTGATCTCGCACGACCCATTCCTCAACCCGGCGATCACCCGCGATGCGCAGGGCAGATGGCTGGCCGGCACTTCGGGTCCGCTGATCAAGTCGCTGACCTTGGCTCAACTGCAAACCTACGATATCGGCCGCATCGATCCCGACACGCCTTATGGCAAGGCCTTCAGCACGCAACAGCCGCGCGACGGCACGCGCATGCCTGCTCTGGCCGCACTGTTCGA